>JAEZHQ010000042.1 GCA_023416455.1 Pseudomonadota bacterium
GGGGAGGAAGGCGTCGGGGCGCTGGGCGGCCAGCTTGCGGCGGATGTCCAGGGTCTCGCGTGCGGCGTCCAGCGCCTCCTCCCGCCGCCCCACGGAGCCCAGTTGATTGGCCAAGTTGTTGAGGCTCGTTGCGAGATTGGGGAGGAAGGCGTCGGGGCGCTGGGCGGCCAGCTTGCGGCAGAGCCCGGCGGCCTCGCGTGCGGCGTCCAGCGCCTCCTCCCGCCGCCCCACGGCGCTCAGGAAGGTCGCCAAGTTGTTGAGGCTCATTGCGAGATTGGGGAGGAAGGCGTCGGGGCGCTGGGCGGCCAGCTTGCGGTAGAGGCCGGCGGCCTCGCATGCGGCGTCCAGCGCCTCCTCCCGCCGCCCCACGGCGCCCAGCTGGTTGGCCAAGTTGTTGAGACTCATTGCGAGATCGGGGAGGAAGGCGTCGGGGCGCTGGTCGGCCAGCTTGCGGCAGAGCCCGGCGGCCTCGCGTGCGGCGTCCAGCGCCTCCTCCCGCCGCCCCACGGCGCTCAGCCGGTTGGCCAAGGTGTTGAGGCTCCCTGCGAGATTGGGGAGGAAGGCGTCGGGGCGCTGAGCGGCTAGCTTGCGGCAGAGCCCGACGGCCTCGCGTGCGGCGTCCAGCGCCTCCTCCCGCCGCCCCACGTCGCTCAGCCGGTTGGCCAAGGTGTTGAGGCTCGCTGCGATATCGGGGAGGAAGGCGTCGGGGCGCTGGGCGGCCAGCTTGCAGCGGATGTCCAGGGCCTCGCGTGCGACGTCCAGCGCCTCCTCCCGCCGCCCCACGGCGCTCAGCCGGTTGGCCAAGGTGTTCAGGCTGGCCGCGAGAGCCGGCCCTTTATCCAATCCCTCCCCGGACAGCCCGGCGACAATCCGTTGCTGCACCCCACACGCCCATTCGCGCAAGGCCACCGTCTGTTCGGGCAGCAAGCGGGCGATCGCCATGAGCACCGCAAGATCGTCGGCAAGCTCAACCAGGCGCTCCAACCAGACCAGGCTTGGATGGTCCGAGGCATGGCCGGCGTGATCCTGGGCGGTCCGGATCAGGGTCGCCACCACCGGCACGCCGGCCCGCCGCCACGCCCGCTCGACGATCGCGGTCTGCTTCGCAAGGGGGCGCCTGTCGGAACCGAATGCGTCCAGAAGCAACGCTTCGCCGATCAGGTCGGGGCGCACGCCGTCGACGCCGCCATCGGCCATCGGCAGCGCATCGGCAAGGATCACGCCGACCCTTTCATCCGAAACCCGAACCGCCACGCCCATGGCCTGCCGCTCGTCCGCGATCAGGGCTTCGGCGACCTCGCGCCCGCAGCCG
Source organism: Pseudomonadota bacterium (assembly GCA_023416455.1). Classification (GTDB taxonomy): domain Bacteria; phylum Pseudomonadota; class Alphaproteobacteria; order Azospirillales; family Azospirillaceae; genus Azospirillum. The sequence goes on from JAEZHQ010000042.1 coordinate 1,313, forward strand.
CCCTGCACGGTCACACAGGCGGCAAGATGGACGAAAAAGCCGGGATCGAGCCCATGGGCCTCGGCGATGCGCCGCAGCCGGGCGGCTTCGTTCCTGGCCACACGCTGGGCAAGCTCCCGGCTGCCCAGCGCCAGAGCGGCCGGTGCGCCCACGGTGATTCCGACCACCCCCGCCATCATCAGATAGAGCGGTTCATTGTAATGGTGATCGTCGGAAAGGCGGCGGTCGAAATCGGGGTCCGTCCCCTCGGCCGGCGGTTGGAGAGCCGGCTCGATGCCACGGAGCCGCGCCGTCTCCCGCATGACCTGTCCCAGTAGGGCGCGGCGGTCCGACAGCACGGACAGGCTGGACATCATCACGGGTTCGACCGCTTCCAGGAACAGGTCGGCGTGACGGCCGGACAGGCCGCGCGCCTCGCTCAACTCCTTCCACCAACCGAGTTCCCGGTCGGCGTGCCGTTCGAGAAGCAGGAAGCGGAGCGGCGGCTCTTCGGAACGCACCGGACGCCGCGCCAGCGCGTCGAGCCATTCGCGCAGAATCCGTCCCGTGGCGGCGGCATAATCGACCACCACCAGGGTCGGCTGGTTCCACCGCCAGTCGGTCAGGTTGCGGCTGTCGGAGAAGCGCTGCAACTCACCCTGTGTGGCGAAGCCGGCCACCCAGCCCAGGGCCTCGGCCCGTTCGCACAGCTCGATGGCAAAGCGGGTCTTGCCCGCGCCGGCGCGGCCGGTCAGGCATTGCACGAGGATGGGGGCCGGATCGCCGAGCCATCCGGTGAAGCGGGCCAGTTCCGCCTCGCGGCCAACCAGATCGGTGACGCGCAACTCGGTCAGCAGAAGCTCACGCTCGTTGCGCGGCGCCCCCTTAAGCGTATGGCGCCGGTCGAGCGTGAGGCTGGTTCCGCCTGCATAGAGCAAGACCGAGTTGTTGTTCCCGGAGACCATGACGCCGACAGCGCCTTCCCCGACCACGCTTTGCCCGATCATGCTTTGCCCGATCATGCGCGCATCCTTCAACGAACGCCGCGCCACTCTAAGTCATCGCTGTCCGCGGCTCCACGCCTCGCGATCGCGAATCCATAAGCCATGACAATTTTTGCGAATGGGCGATGCGGCCCGCGAACGCCCTCGATAGGGCGAGGCCGGCGCGCCGCCGGCTGGTCAAACGGCGTCGCGGGTGGCCGGATCGGCCGGCCGTGTCAGGCGGGGGCCTCCGGGTCGTCGGCGTCGACCACCCGCCGCGCCACCTCGTAGGCGAAGCCGGCGCGGCCCAGGGCGGCCAGATCCTTGTCGCGGAAGGCGGCGCGCGCCTCCGGCCGGCGGTAGGGGCCGAGCTTGCGCCGCCGCGCCAGGGCCAGCGCGGCGCTGAGGTCGGCCTCGCCGCCGACCTCCTCGTCCAGCGCCTCCAGCGCCCGCTCCGTCTCGTCGCGCCCGATACCCTTGGCGGCCAGCGTCGCGCGGATGGCGCGGGTCGAGGCGCCGCGGCGGTGCAGGCTCGCCGTGCGCATCTGGGCGTAGGTGTCGTCGTCGAGAAGGCCGCTGCGCTGGTAGCGGGCAAGCAGATCCTCCACCCAGCGCGCGCCCTCCTCGGCGTCGGTGCCGTGGTCGCGGGCGGAGCGTTCGACCTTGCGCATCAGCACGCGGCGCAGGTTGGCGGTGGAGCTGGCGAAGCGCTCCAGATAGCGCAGCGCGGCCTTCTCCAGCGACGGCCGGGTGACGGGCCGCGGGGCCTTGCGCCCGGGCGCGGGTTGGCTGGTCATGGCTGTCTCCCGTCCGTCGGCGGTTGCCGGGACGGGCGCGCCGCCCTAATGTCCCGCGACCCCCCGTGGTTCATGCCGTTGCTATGTGTGGTGCGATGACCCATCCTCTCCCTCCCATGCCCCGCAAGGTCGGCTCCGTCAACTGGGTCGGCCTGTGGACCCTCTACGCCCGCGAGGTGTGGCGGTTCATCAAGGTCCACCAGCAGACCATATGGGCGCCGGTCGTCACCACGCTGCTGTTCTACGCGGTCTTCGCGCTGGCGCTGGGCGGGGCGGTGCGCACGGTCGGGCCGGTCCCCTACCTGGAGTTCCTGGCCCCCGGCCTGATCATGATGGCGATGGCGCAGAACGCCTTCGCCAACACCTCCTCCTCGGTGGTGATCGCCAAGGTCCAGGGCAACATCGTGGACATCCTGATGCCGCCCCTGGCGCCGCTGGAGCTGGCCTTCGGCTTCGTGATGGGCGGGGTGACGCGGGGGCTGTGCGTCGGGCTGGTGACCGGGCTGGCGATGTGGGCCTTCGTGCCGGTGCGCATCGCCCATCCGGAATTCGTGATCTTCCACGCCGTCATGGCCTCCATGCTGCTGTCCCTGCTCGGCCTCGTCGGCGGCATCTGGTCGGAGAAATTCGACCACATCGCGGCGGTGACCAACTTCGTGGTGACGCCGCTGTCCTTCCTGTCCGGCACCTTCTATTCGGTGGAGAACCTGCCGGCCGCCTTCTGGTGGATCGTGCACTTCGACCCGTTCTTCTACATGATCGACGGCTTCCGCTACGGCTTCATCGGCCGCTCGGACGGCACGCTCGGGCTCGGCGTGGCGGTCATGCTGGCGACCAACGGCGCCCTGTGGTGGCTGGCCTGGCGCATGCTGAAGACCGGCTACCGGCTGAAGGCGTGACAGATTGGCCGGGGCCAGCCATTTCGTTGACAGGACCAAGTGATCTCCTGATATTTGCCGCTTCCCCGGCGGGCAGGGGTGCCCGCCGGGCTTTTCCTCTTTGGGAGGCCAGTGTCGTGATTCCGGTCGTTATGCCCACCTATGCCCGCGTCGACGTCGTGTTCGAGCGGGGTGACGGTCCGTACCTGTACGCGACCGACGGGCGACGATACCTGGACTTCACCGCCGGCGTGGCGGTGACGGCGCTGGGCCACGCCCATCCCCATCTGGTGGCGGCGCTGACCGAGCAGGCCGGGAAGGTCTGGCACACCTCCAACCTCTTCCGCGTCGCCGGGCAGGAGAGCCTGGCCAAGCGCCTGACCGAGGTCACCTTCGCCGACACCGTGTTCTTCACGAACTCGGGCGCGGAGGCGTGGGAGTGCGGGGCCAAGCTGGTGCGCAAGTACCATTACGAGCGGGGCGACGCGAAGCGCCACCGCATCATCACCTTCGAGCAGGCTTTCCACGGCCGCACCATCGGCGCCATCTCCGCCGCCCGCCAGGAGAAGCTGGTCAAGGGCTTCGCGCCGCTGCTCGACGGCTTCGACCAGGTCGCCTTCGGCAACCTGAACGAGGTGCGCAACGCCGTCACCGACGAGACCGCGGCCATCTGCGTCGAGCCGATCCAGGGCGAGGGCGGCATCCGTGCCGGCACGCCGGAGTTCCTGCGCGGCCTGCGCGCGGTCTGCGACGAGTTCGGCCTGCTGCTGTTTTTCGACGAGATCCAGTCCGGCATGGGCCGCACCGGCAAGCTGTTCGCCCATGAATGGGCGGGCGTCACGCCGGACGTCATGTGCGTGGCCAAGGGCATCGGCGGCGGCTTCCCGCTCGGCGCCTGCCTGGCGACGGAAGCGGCGGCGTCGGGCATGACCGCCGGCACCCACGGCTCGACCTACGGCGGCAACCCGCTGGCCATGGCGGTCGGCAACGCGGTGCTCGACGTGATGCTGGCGCCTGGCTTCCTGGACGGCGTCCAGCGCGTCGCCGGGCTCCTCCAGGACCGCCTGGGCGCGCTGGTGGCGCGCCATCCGGCGGTCTTCAAGGAGCTGCGCGGGCAGGGCCTGATGCTGGGCCTCGCCTGCGGGCCGGCCAACGGCGAGGTGATCGCCCGGCTGCGCGCCAACGGCCTGCTCGCCGTTCCGGCCGGCGACAACGTGATCCGGCTGCTGCCGCCCCTCATCATCGGCGACGCCGAGGTGGAGGAGGCGGTGGCCATCCTCGACCGCACCGCGCAGGAGATGGCGTGATGGGCGGCGTCCGGCATTTCCTCGACATCGACCGGCTCGACACCGGCACGCTGCGTCACATCCTCGACGGCGCCGCCGCCATCAAGGCCGACATGGGCGCGCACCGCAGCCGCTTCGCCGGCCGCACGCTGGCGATGATCTTCGAGAAGCCCTCGACCCGCACCCGGGTGTCCTTCGAGGTCGGCATGCGCCAGCTCGGCGGCGACGTGGTGGTTCTGAAGCCCGACGACATGCAGCTCGGCCGCGGCGAGAGCATCGGCGACACCGCGCGCGTGCTGTCGCGCTACGTCGACGCCGTCATGGTCCGCACCATGGGCGAGGAGCGCGTGCACGAGCTGGCGGCCCACGCCTCCATCCCGATCATCAACGGGCTGACCGACGAGTCGCACCCCTGCCAGATCATGGCCGACCTGCTGACCTTCGAGGAGCACCGCGGCCCCATCACGGGGCGCGTGGTGGCCTGGAGCGGCGACGCCAACAACGTGGCGGTCAGCTGGATCCACGCCGCCGTGCGGTTCGACTTCGAAATCCGCCTGGCCTGCCCGGAGCGCTACGGCCCGCCGCCGGCCCTGCTCGACTGGGCGCGGAACGAAGGGCGGGGCCGGGTGGTTCTCATGACGGACCCGCGGGAGGCGGTGCGCGGCGTGGACTGCGTCGTCACCGACACCTGGGTCTCGATGAACAACACCGACGTCGAGGAACGCCACGCCGTCCTTGCCCCCTATCAGGTGAACGAACGGCTGATGAGCCTCGCCGACCCCCGCGCCCTGTTCATGCACTGCCTGCCCGCCCACCGCGGCGAGGAGGTGACCGACGGCGTCATCGACGGGCCGCATTCGGTGGTCTGGGACGAGGCGGAGAACCGCCTCCACGCCCAGAAGGCCATCCTGGCCTGGTGCCTCGACGGCACCGCCTTCGCCGCCGGCGGCGCCGCGCGGACCCAACCGTGAGGACATGATGGACGATCCTTCCGTCCGGCCGCTCACCGACGACCTCGTTCTGCCCTTCCAGATCGAGGCGTCGCGCCTGCGCGGCCGCATGGTCAAGCTCGGCCCAGCCCTGGACGAGATCCTGACCCGCCACGCCTACCCGGAGCCGGTCGCCCGCCTCCTGGCCGAGACGGTGGCGCTCGCGGTGCTGCTCTCCAGCATGCTGAAGTACGACGGCATCTTCACGCTCCAGACCAAGGGCGACGGCCCGATCGGGCTGATGGTCGCCGACATCACCTCGGTCGGCGACCTCCGCGCCTACGCCCAGTACGACGAGGAGGCCCTGCGCAGGGCCGCCGACGACATCGCCATCGCACCGGCGCCGGCGCTGCTGGGCAAGGGCCACATCGCCTTCACGGTGGACCAGGGGGCCAACACCGACCGCTACCAGGGCATCGTCGAGCTGTACGGCAAGACGCTGGCGGACTGCGTGCAGCATTACTTCCGCCAGTCGGAACAGATCGACACCGGCCTCACCGTGTCGGTCGACCAGGAGAACGGCGACGGCGCCTGGCGGGCCGGCGGCATCATGGTGCAGCGCCTGCCCCAGGACCCGGCCGAGCGGTCGCCGGGCTCCGGCCAGGAGGACGATTGGCGGCGCGCCATGGTCCTGCTGGCCAGCGCCACCGGCGAGGAGCTGCTGTCCCCCGGCCTGGCGCCCAGCGAACTCCTGTTCCGTCTCTTCCACGAGGACGGCGTGCGCGTCTGGCAGGCCAAGGCGCTGCGCTTCGGCTGCCGCTGCTCGCGCGAGCGGGTGGCGGCCATGCTGGGCAGCCTGCCGCGCGCCGAGGTCCAGGATCTGAAGATCGACGACGGGCGGGTCGAGGTGGTCTGCCAGTTCTGCTCGACCGCCTACCATTTCGACGACGCCGACCTCGACCGCGTCTACGGCTCCCCGGACGGCC
>JAEZHQ010000133.1 GCA_023416455.1 Pseudomonadota bacterium
GGCGCGGGCGGCTGGCCGAGCAGCTCGGGACCTACCGGCTGGAGGCGGTGCAGGGCCACGCCGCCGGGCTGCTCGACGACCCGCCGGCGCTCGCCGCGCTGGCCAGCGCCTGCGCCCTGGTCGAGGCGGCGCTGCCCGAGCAGGAGCCGCATCCCGCCCTGTTCGACGGCCTGCTCGCCCTGTTCGGGCTGCTCGGCGCGGCGGCCGGGGCGGAAGCCTACGTGCGCTGGGAGGTCGGCCTGCTGGCCGAGCTGGGATTCGGCCTCGACCTCGACCGCTGCGCGGTGACCGGGGCCAACGACTATCTCGCCTACGTCAGCCCGCGCACCGGCCGCGCGGTGTCGGCCGCGGCCGGCGAGCCCTACCGCGACCGGCTGCTGCCGCTGCCCGGATTCCTGGCCGGGCTGGGCGGCGGCGGCCCGCGGGAGGTGCTGGAGGGGCTGCGCCTGACCGGCCATTTCCTGGAACGCAACGCGCTGGCCGGCCCGCTGCCGCCGGCGCGCCGGCGCCTTGGAGAACATTACGCGAACGCGGTGGCGCGACGCGCCTAGATTTGGTACGAACAGGCCATGAAGCCACAAGAACCCGCTCTCGACATTCTGGAGAAGCCGCTCCGCGACGCGCTTAGCGAGCGCTACCTGAGCTATGCCCTCTCCACCATCATGGCGCGCTCGCTGCCCGACGTGCGCGACGGGCTGAAGCCCGTGCACCGGCGCCTGCTCTACGCCATGAGCCAGCTGCGCCTCGACCCCGCCACGCCGCCCAAGAAGTCGGCCCGCGTCGTCGGCGACGTCATCGGCAAGTTCCACCCGCACGGCGACACCGCGGTCTACGACGCGCTGGTCCGCCTTGCCCAGGACTTCGCGGTGCGCTACCGGCTGATCGACGGGCAGGGCAACTTCGGCAACATCGACGGCGACAACGCCGCGGCCATGCGCTACACCGAGGCGCGGCTGACCGAGGTGGCCAAGGCCCTGCTGGAAGGCATCGACGAGGACGCCGTCGATTTCCGCCCGACCTATGATGGCGACGGGGAGGAGCCGGCGGTCCTGCCCGCCAACTTCCCCAACCTGCTGGCCAACGGCTCCAGCGGCATCGCCGTCGGCATGGCGACCAACATCCCGCCGCACAACGCCGCCCAGCTGTGCAGCGCGCTGCGCCTCATCCTGAAGCACAAGCAGGACTGCGTGAAGGCGGCGCTGGCCGGCAAGGAGAAGCCGGCGCCGACGCGGATCGAGGATCTGGTGACGCTGATCTCCGGCCCCGACTTTCCCACCGGCGGCGTGCTGGTCGAGCCGCGCGCCAGCATCGTGGAGACCTACCGCACCGGCCGCGGCTCCTTCCGCCTGCGCGCCCGCTGGGAGGTGGAGCGGCTGGTCCAGGGCACCTGGCAGATCGTCGTCACCGAGATCCCCTATCAGGTGCAGAAGGCCCGGCTGGTCGAGAAGATCGCCGAGCTGCTGGCCGCCCGCAAGCTGATCCTGCTGGAGGACGTGCGCGACGAGTCGGCGGAGGACGTCCGCCTCGTCCTGGTCCCGAAGAGCCGCAACGTCGATCCCGAGGTCCTGATGGCCTCGCTGTTCCAGGCCACCGACCTGGAGATCCGCTTCGCCATGAACATGAACGTGCTGGACAAGGACAACGTCCCGCGCGTCATGAACCTGTTCGAGGTGCTCGACGCCTTCCTCGACCACCGGCACGAGGTGCTGGTCCGCCGCTCGCGCCACCGGCTGGCCCGGATCGACCACCGGCTGGAGGTGCTGGGCGGCTATCTGATCGCCTTCCTGAACCTGGACGAGGTCATCCGCATCATCCGCGAGGAGGAGGAGCCCAAGGCCGAGCTGATGCGCGCCTTCGCGCTGAGCGACGTGCAGGCCGAGGCCATCCTCAACATGCGCCTGCGCAACCTGCGCCGGCTGGAGGAGATGGAGATCCGCAAGGAGCACGACGCCCTCACCGCGGAGCGGGCGGGGCTGAGCGAGCTTCTGTCGGACGAGGGCCTGCGCTGGAAGGCCATCGCCAAGGAGACGGAGGAGACCCGCAAGCGCTTCGGCGAGGACCGCCGCACGCTGGTCGCCGACGCCCCGGCGGTGATCGACATCCCGCTGGAGGCCACGGTGGAGCGCGAACCGCTGACCGTGCTGTGCTCGCGCAAGGGCTGGATCCGCGCCGTGCGCGGCCACCTGGCCGAGGCCGATCGCGGCGACGTGAAGTACAAGGACGGCGACGCCGAGGGCTTCGTCGTCCATTGCGAGACCACCGACAAGCTCCTCGTCTTCGCCACCAACGGCAAGTTCTTCACGCTGTCCGCCGACAAGCTGCCGCGCGGCCGCGGCTTCGGCGAGCCGGTGCGGCTGATGATCGACCTCGGCAACGACGTGGACATCCTCCGGCTGTTCCGCCACCAGCCCGGCCGCCGGCTGGTGGTGGCCTCGGAGGACGGGCGCGGCTTCCAGGTCGAGGAGACGGAGGTCGTCGCCCAGACCCGCGCCGGCAAGCAGGTGCTGAACCTGGAGGACGGCCGGGAGGCCCGCGCCTGCGTCCCCGCCGAGGGCGATCATGTGGCGGTGATCGGCAACAACCGGCTGATGCTGGTCTTCCCGCTCGACCAGATCCCGGTGATGGCCCGCGGCAAGGGCGTCCAGCTCCAGAAGTACAAGGACGGCAGCCTCGCCGACCTCAAGGTCTTCACCGCCGCCGACGGGCTGTCCTGGAAGTCGGGGGACCGCGAACGCCGTGTCTCCGACCTCAAGGGCTGGCTCGGCAACCGTGCCGGCGCGGGAAAGATGCCGCCCAACGGCTTTCCCAAGGTGAACCGCTTCACCTGACCTCGGGCGGGGCGGGAGGATGTTCCTCCCGCTTCGCCCTATACGGAAGACGGAAGCCGCCGCTCGTCGAATCGGTGCGGAAAAGCCATGCTTTGTCTTGAAGTCTGCCCCGCGTTTACGGCATAGTATCGTCATCAAGACGAAGCCGGCGCACGGTCCGGACGCAGGAGGGGAGAGGCAGGGGCGTGCAGGCCAGGCATCCGTGTGAATCCTCGTTTACGGTCTCGGGAACCACCGTTCCCGGCCGTGGGGATCCGCGCACCGCGCGGCGGCCCTCGCACCGGGGGCCGGCGGAAGCCACGCCACCGCCCGCTTGACGGCACAGCTTGACGGCACAGCGTGAATGCACAGCTCGATGGCACAGCAGTGATTGCACAGCCCGGCGACAGAAGCCGGGCATCACATCCCGATAACACGACGGCCCTTCCGCACGGCGGGGCCTGATCGAACGCAAGAAACCGCACGCCAACAAACCAAGGCTTCCGCGCCCGGCTCCCCCATGGGGGGCCGGAACGATGGATTGCACCCCGCCAGGACGGGAAACAGGGAGACTTCCATGAAGCGCCGTACCTTTATTACCTCCGCCGGTGTCGGCGTTGCCGCCAGCACGCTGGCCGCACCGGCCATTGCGCAGAGCAACCCCGAGATCAAGTGGCGTTGCGCCTCCAGCTTCCCCAAGAGCCTGGACACCATCTACGGCGGCGCCGAGTTCGTGGCCAAGCGCGTCGCCGAGATGACCGAGGGCAAGTTCCAGATCCGCACCTTCGCCGGGGGCGAGATCGTGCCCGGCCTCCAGGTCCTCGACGCGGTGCAGGCCGGCACGGTGGAGTGCGGGCACACCGTCTCCTACTACTATGTCGGCAAGGACCCGACCTTCGGCTTCGATTCGGCGATGCCGTTCGGGCTCAACGCGCGCCAGCAGAACGCCTGGATGACCCACGGCGGCGGCATGGAGCTGATGCGCGAGTTCTACAAGGCGTACAACATCGTCCAGTTCGGCGCCGGCAACACCGGCACCCAGATGGGCGGCTGGTTCCGCAAGGAGCTGAAGACGGTCGAGGACCTGAAGGGCCTGAAGTTCCGCATCGGCGGCTACGCCGGGACCATCCTCAGCAAGCTTGGCGTGGTGCCCCAGCAGATCGCCGGCGGCGACATCTATCCGGCGCTGGAGAAGGGCACCATCGACGCCGCCGAATGGGTCGGCCCCTACGACGACGAGAAGCTGGGCTTCAACAAGGTGGCCAAGTACTACTACTATCCCGGCTGGTGGGAGGGCGGCCCGCAGGTCTCCTTCCTCATCAACGACGCGCAGTGGGACCAGCTCCCCAAGCACTACAAGAGCATCGTCGAGGCGGCCTGCGCCGACGCGACGCTCGACATGCTGGGCAAGTACGACGTCAACAACATGCGCGCGGTGCGCCGTCTGGTCGGCGCGGGCACCATCCTGAAGCCCTACCCGCGGGAGATCATGCAGGCCTGCTACCAGGCCACCTTCGAGGTGTACGAGGAGGAGGCCGCGCGCAACGAGAAGTTCCGCAAGGTCTACGAGCCGTGGCGCAAGTTCCGCGACGAGGAGTATCTGTGGTTCCGCGTCGCCGAGAACACCTTCGACAACTTCGTCTTCTCCGCCCCGCCGCCGAAGCTGCCGGGCAAGTGATACGGACGACGCCTGAAGGCGTCGTCCGTATCACCCTCGCGATCAATGCTAACGCATTGATCTGTCGAGTTTTACCGGCGGCGCTCAATGGAAGTGCTCATGCGCCGCCGGTATGAACCCGGAAGGGCGCTGATGGCGAAGGTGTTCGTGGCCTCCACGGACGCCTTCGGTTCGGACCGGCCGGCGCAGGACCATCCCTGCGCCGGCCCCATGACGAGGGAAGGACCCGGCCTCCGCCGGGTCCTTCCGCTTGCGCTGCGCCGAACGGTTCAGGCGGCGCGCGGTTCCTGCTGGGCGCGCACATGCTCGCAGGCCCGCTCGACCTCGCGCGCAAAGGTGTCGTAATCGACCTGGAGGCCGTTCAGGTAGGCGCTCCAGCCGGCGCTGGACTTGGCGTAATGCACCGCCGCCTCGATCTCGTCGCTGGTCGCCCCGAACAGCCGGGCCAGCGCGGTGTGGTAGAAGATGCAGTAGCGGCATTTGGTCACCGCGGCGATGCCGAGGCCGATCAGCTCCCGGTACTTTTGCGGGATGGGGCCGTCGTCGACCTGCACCGCTTTGAACAGGCGCCATTCCGCCTCAAGGGTGTTGTCGGGCAGTTCCTTGAAGAAGGTCGGCACCAGCCCGAAGATCCGTTCGATATCCTGGTAAACATCCTGGCGATCCATCGCTCCCTCCCTTCGGTGGGGCGAGGGCATGCCGTTGCGGGAACGGCCGTTGCCTCGTCGGTGGCTACCAGTCTACGCCCGGCCTCTCCCTCCGGGTGCGCGCATACGGCTGTATGTCCGGTCCCGTCGCCCCTCCCTTCCCTTGAAAGAGGAGGGGGCGGCTGCGACCTTGGCGCGAGCGGCAACAGCGTTTTTGTCGGGTAAGCCATTCGATCATTGCAGGGCTTACGATTTGTATCCGCCATAGCGGCGCTGTTAGCCTCCTTCCGGTACCATAATCGGGAGAGGGACGTTCATGAAAAGGCGCTCATTCTTGGCCTCAGCGGGCGTCGGCGTTGCCGCCAGCACCCTGGCTGCCCCCGCCATCGCCCAGTCGCAGCCGGAGATCCACTGGCGTCTGGCCTCCAGCTTCCCCAAGAGCCTGGATACCATCTACGGCGGCGCCGACGTCATCGCGCGTCGCGTCGCCGCGGCGACGGACGGCAAGTTCCAGATCCGTCCCTTCGCCTCGGGCGAGATCGTGCCCGGCCTCCAGGTTCTCGACGCGGTGCAGAACGGCACCATCGAGTGCGGCCACACCGCCAGCTACTATTATGTGGGCAAGGACCCCACCTTCACCTTCGACTCCACGGTGCCCTTCGGCCTCAACGCGCGTCAGCAGAACGCCTGGATCCACCAGGGCGGTGGCATGGAGCTGCTGCGCGATTTCTTCAAGGACTACAACGTCGTCAACTTCCCGGCGGGCAACACCGGCGTCCAGATGGGCGGCTGGTTCCGCAAGGAGGTCAAGACGGTCGAGGACCTGAAGGGCCTGAAGTTCCGCATCGGCGGCTTCGCCGGCCAGGTCCTCAGCAAGCTGGGCGTTGTGCCGCAGCAGATCGCCGGCGGCGACATCTACCCGTCGCTGGAGAAGGGCACCATCGACGCGGCGGAGTGGATCGGCCCCTACGACGACGAGAAGCTGGGCTTCAACAAGGTCGCCAAGTACTATTACTATCCCGGCTGGTGGGAGGGCGGCCTCAACGTCTCGCTCCTGGTCAACCAGACGCAGTGGGAGCAGCTTCCGAAGCCCTACCAGGCGGTCCTGGAAGCGGCCTGCTTCGAGGCCACGGTGACCATGAACGCCAAGTACGACGCCGAGAACCCGGCCGCCCTGCGCCGGCTGGTGGCCGGCGGCGCCCAGCTCCGGCCCTTCCCGCGCGAGGTCATGGAAGCCTGCTACAAGGCGGCCATGGAGCTGTATGACGAGACGGCCAAGAGCAACCCGAAGTTCGCCAAGATCTACGAGCCCTGGAAGAAATTCCGCGACGAGGAATACCTGTGGTTCCGCGTCGGTGAGAACAGCTTCGACAACTTCGTCTTCACCGCCGGGCAGCGGCGCGGCTGACCGCCGGGCGCGGCGCCGGGCCGGCGCCGCGCCCCCTTTTCGCCTTACGCTTCCCCCCTCCTGTCCGATCGCGCCGGCGCCGCCCTTTCCAAGTCCGACGGGTGGCCCAGTTTACCGGGCGCGGCCGCCGCCAAGGCGCCGCTTGACGCGCTGCGTGAGCAGCGCTGCCTGAGGAGCGCTGCTTGAGGAGGAGAGGAGAGCGATCATGCCGACCCAGGTTCTTTACAAGACGAGCGCCACCGCGACCGGCGACCGCGACGGCCGTGCCGCCACCACGGACGGCGCGTTCGAGGTCAGGCTGTCCACGCCGAAGGAACTCGGCGCCGCCGGGGGCACCGGCAACAACCCCGAGCAGCTTTTCGCCGCCGGCTACGCGGCCTGCTTCATCGGCGCCATGACGTTCGTCGCCTCCCAGGGCGGCCCGAAGGTCCCGGAAAACACCACCGTGACCGCCACCGTCGGCATCGGCCCCCGGTCCGAAGGCGGCTTCGGGCTCGACATCGCGCTCGACGTCTCCCTCCCCGGCCTGGACCGCCCCGACGCCGAGGCCCTGGTCGCCAAGGCGCACCAAGTGTGCCCCTATTCCAACGCCACCCGCAACAACCTGGACGTGCGCCTCGCCGTCGTCTGACAAGGGGGGAGGACACCGCCGCGGCCGGCCCGGCGCCTCATGCCGTTCCAAAGGAGCTGTATCGCGGCCCCCCAACCGCCGCCTCCAACCTCCGTTCCGGTCTTCCACAAGTGGGGAAGGGTCGGGACGGGGGTGGGAGAGTCCAGAGCAGCATTCTCACGAAACAGCATCACTCCATGTCGGCCCTGCGCCAAGTGCATTGAACATCTCGGCCGTCTATGCGGCGGCACACAACCTGTCGTATTGCAAGACCTGGCCCCAACTCTCGTCGTATTGCAAGACCTGACCCCAACTCTCTGTGACCCCAACTCTCTGGGACCCATCGATCTCGCTGATCTTCTCAGCCGCCTATGCGGCGGCTCACGTCACCACGCCTTTCAATCTTTCTGCGAAGCACTTCTCAGCCGCCTATGCGGCGGCTCACGCCCCGCCGATGTCGCCGAGGGCCGGGTGTCCCTTCTCAGCCGCCTATGCGGCGGCTCACCACGCTCAGCCGCGTTGCCAGGCGGTTTCAGTCTTCTCAGCCGCCTATGCGGCGGCTCACGGATCGCGGCGCCGTCCTCGTCGTCGCGGGCGCTTCTCAGCCGCCTATGCGGCGGCTCACGCCGACTGTTCGGCGCGCCAAGTCGCGATGCTCTTCTCAGCCGCCTATGCGGCGGCTCACGTATGGTTGCCGGCCAGGGATGGGGCGCGACACTTCTCAGCCGCCTATGCGGCGGCTCACCGCAGGGAGCCGCACGCGTCCTGACCGCCTGGCTTCTCAGCCGCCTATGCGGCGGCTCACGATGGGCAAAATGTCTATTGCTGAGATTTTGACTTCTCAGCCGCCTATGCGGCGGCTCACGCCGTCCTGAGTGCAACCTCATGCCCCATAAGCTTCTCAGCCGCCTATGCGGCGGCTCACGGCCGCGCGCCGGCATGGGTGACGGAGCTTCGCTTCTCAGCCGCCTATGCGGCGGCTCACGGGCGGTTTCGGGGTCCCGAAACCCCTGCTGGGCTTCTCAGCCGCCTATGCGGCGGCTCACAGGGATCATCATGAAAACCGTGGAAATCACTTCTTCTCAGCCGCCTATGCGGCGGCTCACCGCTGATGTCGGTTGCGGGATTGTTCGGTCTTCTTCTCAGCCGCCTATGCGGCGGCTCACGTCGACGACGGCAACGGCGACTGGCTCAACTGCTTCTCAGCCGCCTATGCGGCGGCTCACCGCAGATCGACGCCATTGTACCCGTTGGAAAGCAAGGCTCAATGAAGCTTTTGACCCTCAAAACCTTCCTTCTGGATGAGAAAAGCTAAGCCACTGATACTCTTTCATTTTTACCGACGTCGAAAAAAGGAAGGTCCGGAGGAAGGGGTATGGGGTCCGGCTTGCCCGGCCGCCTGTGCGGCGGTTCACGGTGGGTTGCGGTTCACAACGCCATAAAAATATTTCTCAGCCGCCTGTACGGCGGTTGGGCACGGTGTCCTGTAGATCACCTCCAAGCCATGGATTGAATTCAATTTTTATCGAGGAAGCCTCGCGGTCGTTCCATGGGCTGATGGTCACCGACAGAAGCATCATTGCCGCTTTTTCCGGGTCCTCGTCGAGATCGAACAGCAGCGGGGCGATGTCGGCGAACAGGCGTTCGTCGTCGAGGTCGAGGATGAAGCGGGGGCGGATGTCCGGGACGAGTGGCGTGTCCTGGACGAGGGTCTCGCAGCTGGCGGTGTTCGATGCCTCCTTTCCGTTTCTGACGATGTGCCGGCGCCATTGGGAGCGGTCGTGGAAGCGCCCGTTTTTCCAGAAGACGACGTCCTGGCCGGCTTGGCGCCGGAATTGCCGGCTGTCGGGGTGGAGCGCGGTGAGGCGGCTCAGGATCCCGCCATCCGCGAAGTCCCTGGCGGACACCGGCGCTGCGCCCGCCGTGCCGTCGAGGAGCCAGTCCCGGAGGTTGCGGTGTTCGGCGGTCGCGAGGTCGGGGAGGGGGCGGGCATCGTCCAGCAGATGCCGCGCATCCACCCGCTCGTCCCAGCCGGCGACGTCGAACAGCTCCTCCATCTCCCGCCGCGGAAGGACGCAGCGCGGCGCGTCCGGCGCCCGGGACGGGGTTTCCACGCCGGGGTAGGCGTACACCGGGGCATCGCCCCGCCCCCGCCAGCGGTTGCGCCAGAAGCGGTAGGGCCGGCTCAGGATCAGCAGGTTCGGGCCGTCCGGCACGCCTGCGCGGTGGCGCCGCACGCGGCCGGCCGACTGGACGACGGAGCGGGTCGAGGACGGGTCGATCACGCACCAGTCGAAGTCGTGGTCGCGGCCGGCTTCCTCCACGGGCGTCGCCGAGACGATCAGCATCAGCGCGTCGGCGTCGGTGTGGTCGAGGTGGCGCCGGACGTCGGGGTGCTCCAGGAAAGCGGCGTCGCCCGCGCGGCGGTCGAGGGCGGTGTCGAGGAAGCGCTCGATGGCGAAGCGCGTGACGGCGAAATGGCGCGCGTGGTAGCAGAGCACGCGGTGGTCGACCGTTGTCTCCCGGCACTGCGGAACGCCGGCACCGGAATCGGCACCGGGATCGCCACCAGCGGCGCCGCCGGCCGGGGCGTTGGCGGCGAAGGCCGCGAAGCGGCGGCACGGGCGCACGTTCGCCCAGCGGACGAATCCGATCGACACGCGCTTGCCGGTCTTCGGGTCGAGGATGGCGTTGGCGGCGTGCAGGCGCCGGCACCCGTCGAGCACCGTGCCGAACAGCGCCTTCTCCGCGTCATCCTCCGTCGCGAAACGGCCATCCTCAAGGTGGCACAGATCCAGGACAGCGGCCTTGCGGGCCGGGGGCGCGCCGTCGAGGGCGCCGATCGCGGTTCCGGCGATCCGGCGGTGAATCGCCGCGAAGTCGTCGGCCGAGGCGATGCGGTGCAGCTCGATGGCGCCCGGAAGGTTTGAGAACCAGCCGGCGAACGGATGCTCGGGCTTCCCGGTCAGCGCGGCGTGGTCGCGCCAACCGGCGCGGTAGCAGAGGAACAGCGCCTCGGCGATGGAAGGCGTGATGGTGGCCGAGGCGATGACGACGCGCCGCCCCATGGAGGCCGCGAGGGTAACAAGGCGCCCGATGGCGACGATGTCTTCCGGCGCATAGCCGTCGATCTCGTCGAGGACGAGGTCCGCCGTCCCGGCCCGCAGCGCTTGCAGCGTGTGCCCGCCGCGCCGGCCGTCGGCCGCGGCCATCAGGCTGTCCACCGTCGTCACCAGGACCGGCGCCGTCTGGAAGCGGCGCCGGTTGCGGTCGGCGCCGATCAGGTAGGCGACGATGACCGGCAAGGCGCGGTCCATGTCGTCGTCGAACTCGTCGTCGACGCCGACCACGTCCCCGGCGGACGCCAGGGGATCGGCGTCGGTGCCGCCGGGATCCCGCCCCTGGGGGTTCGCGAGATCGTGGAGCAGGGCCGCCAGTTCCGACCCGATGACGACCGCGACGTCACGCCCGGAAAAGCCGATCTTCCCGCGATACTCGCGTCCGGACTGCAAGGTCAGCGACCGCAGGCCGAGCGCCAGCGTGTAGCGCAGGCGGCGCGACAGGGCGGTCATGATCATGGCGCAGGCCACCGTCTTGCCGGTGCCCGTGCCGGCCGTGACCACGCCGAAGAACCCGCCGTCGCGGATCCCGTCGTCGCGCCGCTCCCGTATGGCGGCCACGGCCTCCGCCTGCCACCGGAAGCGCGGGTTCCCCGGATCCGGGTTCCGCACCCCCGCCGGAACCTCGTCGAGCGCGATGGCCGGCATGCCGTCGGCGCCGTGGAGGAGGGTGCCCAGGAAATCGCCGGCTTTGCGGGCCACCTGGTTGAGATGGTCGGCCAGCGGTTGCGCCGGCAGGCCGTCCAGGGTGTTGGCGTAGAGCCGCGGCCAGGTGACGGCCGCTTTCTTCGCTGCCCCGGCCCGGCCCCGTGGGGGGCGGGTGGCTTCGCCGGCCGGTGCCGGCGGCGGCACGGACGGGTCGGCCGTCTTGTCGCGCGAGATGAGGTGATCGCCCATCAGCAGGGCGAGGCGGCCATAGGCGGCGACCGCGCCGGGCGGAAGGCGGCAGGCTTCGCCGTCGCCCTCCGCCAGCACCGCCAGCGCGTCGGCGGCGGCCTTGGCCGCGCCGGCGGTCCAGGTGGGCTCCCGCCATGGGGCCGGGGCCGCGGTCGCCGCGAAACCGGCCGGGGTCCTTCCCGTCGCTTCGTCCGGATGGGTGTGGCCCTCGACGGTCGCGACGAACCTGCGTTGCTTATGGTTGACATTGGTCCGCGGCAAGCGGTGGTGGGTCGCGACGAGCCAGCCCACCGTGCGCAGGAGCGGCGCCGTTTCCTCCTGCGGGAGGGGAAAGAGGGTCTTCACCGCCGTGGCCGCGGCGGAAGCCCCGCCGGCGATCGCCCGGGCCAGCGCCTGCGCTTCGGCCAGCGCTTCGGCGAAGATGCGGTCGAGCGTGGCGGCGGCCTCCGCCCGCACCGCCGTGCCTTCCCGGTTCCCCCCGTCCTCCAGCGCGGCGAGCAGGCGCAGCGCCGCGGCGTCCGTTCCGCAGGACACCGACAGCGCCCTCACCACGAACAACGACACCAGCTCGTGGCGCAGCGGATCGCCGGCCGCCCCCTTGGTGCGCAGCCGGACCTCCTGGAAGTGGCGGGTGGCCTTGCCGAGGTCGTGGAACAGGGCGGCGAGGCGCACGGCCGCGCCCAGGAGGCGTTCCGGGAGGGTGCGCGCCCGCCGCCCGGCGATGGCGCGTTCGGACACGCAGACGGCGCCGGCCGCGTCGAACGGCCGGCGGCTTCCGACCGCCCACAGAAGCTCCGTCCGGTGAGTGCCGACGACGCGATGGCAGGCCACCGCCATGTGCCGGGACGCGACCGCCCGCAGTGCCTTGCGGAGGTCGCGCTGCCCCTCGTCGGACAGGTGGCCGGCCCAGGTGCGCCGCCCGATCCGCGGCAGGTAGCGGTCGACGACGGAGGCCGCCCGCCCGCGCGCGGCCCTCCGGCATTCCGAAACGACGACGACGATCACCGCGCCTCTCCGTCGGTGCCGCCGCCGTCGGCGGTGCTTTCGATAGCGCTTTCGATAGCGCTTCCGGTGGCGCTTCCGGTGGCGCCACGGTCGCCATCGCCAACGCCGTCTCCATCGCCCCCGCCGCCGATCCGTGCCGCCTCCTGGACGATGGAGAACAGCAGCGGGAGGACGTCCAGCCGGTCGAAATCGGCGATCAGCATGGCCCGGTAGGCGGTGTCGTCGCTTTTCGTCGCCGCGCAGGAGAAGGCGCGCGGCAGGACGATGGCGTCCTTCACCACATCGGCGAGGTCGAAGACGAGGCCGCCGGCCCGGGTGGCCCCGTGGGTGACCGGCAGGGAGGGCGGCAGGCCGAGCGCCCAGAGCGTCGCCGAGGCCAGCCCATAGGCCAGATGGTTTCCGTGGTCGAGCAGCCGGTTGGCCCGGTCCCCCTTGTCGCCGGCCCCCTCGTTCCGCCCCTCCCAGGCGGTTCCGAGAAGCCGCGCGGTGTGGGCGTACAGGGCTTTGGCGAAGCGGCCTTCGGCGCTCAGCAGGCGTCCGACATCGGGGGCCTCCAGCAGGTCCCGGCGGAAGGCCGCCACCCGGTCGGCGGGCACCGGATCCCGGTCGAGGTCCTTGAAGGGCGATTCCCGGCTGCGCCACGCCCGTTCCAGGAAGGCGCAGCGCTCCGCCGCGAGGTAGCGCGCGACCCGAAGGCGGGCCTCCGCCCGCGGCCAGAATCCGATCCACGCCTGCATCAGCGCGGTCGGCCGGTAGTCGGACTGATAGCCGAGCAGAAGCGGCGTGCCGCCGCCGCCCACGAAGGCCACCATGACGTGATCCTCGGCCAACCGCCGCGCCGCCGCCTGCGACAGGGAGGTGCCGTTGCCGAGAAGGAGCACGGAGCTGTTCGCCGTCGGGACGCTCCAGACCCGCTCCACCCCGTCCTTTTCAATCGCGTAGACGACGCGCTTCTCATCCATGAATACCCGCGCATGTTCCAGAAGCTGGATATGCTGCCGGTGAGAGATGAGGATCGGCATAACTTCTCTCTTTTGGCATAGGCGTCGGCGATTGACTCAATCGGAAATATGCCATATTGCTGTTTTAACAACACCACAAAAATAGGTGTTTCATGAGCCGAGACATCCCTTACGAAGGCATGCCGAAGGCGTCATCAACCGCCGGTCCATCCCGGGAGGCGCCGCCGGTCGACGGAGAGGGCGAAGGGGAGGACGAAGGGGAGGACGAAGGGGAGGGCGGCGGCGAGGCCCTTGCCCCACCCCGGCGGCTCGTCTTCGCCGACCTTCTGTCTGCCGTCCGCGACGCGCCGCCCAAGGAGCGGCGCGAGCGCTGCGAGGAGGCCGTGACGCTGCTGCGCCGCTCGGACAGCCTGCCCTGCCTCGTCGGCGCGGGTGACCTGCCGACCTTCCTGCCGGTCCTGGTCAACGCCCTTCTGCGGAACCCCGCCCAGATGAAGGCGGAGGCGAAGGCCGCCTTCCTGGACGGGCTGTTCGACCCGGAGGAGGCCGCCGCCCTGCTGGAAAAGGCGGCCCGGTCGATGGTCGTGGCCTGCGCCGGCGGCATCGGGACCCACAATCTGAAGGTCCCCAATCCCCTGGTCAGCGGCAAGGGCGGCGTCTTCATGAACGACGGCATCCGCCGGCGGGCTGCGGCGCTGCCCTTCGTGTCGTCGGCGACGGTGCGTTGCCGGAAGGGCTGCAACGGCGCCGGGAACGCCGCGGACATGCCGGCGATGCGCCTGCTGACCACGCGGTTCGAGTATGGCGGCGCCGTTCTCGATCTGGTGGACGCGCTGACGCAGGACGGCGAGGTCGCCGCCGCCCTGGTCGCGCGGGGCCTGCCCCGCGACGCCGCCGAGGCGATGCGCGACGTGCTCCGCGCGCGGATGCGGGGGCCGGACGTCGATTTGGTGCACCCGCTGCTCAAGACCCTTTACGAGCCGATGGGACCCGACGCCATCGCCGCCGATTCCTACCGCGCGCTGACCAGCCTGCAATCCAACGGGCTCGGCGTCGAGCTGGCGGCGCGGCTGAACGAGCGGCGCGCCGCCGGGCGGATCATCCGGACCCGCGACACCAGGGTCGGCAGCGGCAAGCCGCAGAACGCCGGCATGCTGATGCTCGATCTCGGCGGGCGCCACGCGCATCTCGTCGGCTGGCCGCCAGCGCGCCTCGGCGGGAGCGGACGTCTGCCGGATTGCCTGGGGACGCTCCGCAACCGGGGCACGCTGTTCGGTGGCCCGACGGTCGCGCGGCTCGATCGCGACGCCCTCGCGGCGCTTCTGGATCTCATCGCCGCCTCCGGCTGGGCGAACGCCGACGCGCGCGCGGCGCTGCGGCGGCGAACGGACGGGCTGACGCTGGACGTCCTGGCCCTGGCCGGCGTCGCGGCGGCGGTCCTGGAGGCCGACGACGGCGAGGACTCGCCCCTGGCCGGACCCGCCTTCGCGACGGTGGCGGACTGGGAGAAGCGGCTCCTCGACCCGCGCCTGCGGGGCGGCCGTCCGCTCTCCGCCGAGGACGCCGCCGCGGCGTCCGAGGCCGTGTGCGGTGTCGTCGAGGGGGGGCTGGCGGAGGTCCAGAAGGGCCGCGGCCGGGAACTCATCCTCGACGACGCCCTGCGCCGGATGATCGGCGACAGCGCGTCGGCACACATCCAAACCCTGTTCTGAGGCGCCGCACCATGGAACACGACAGCTACCTCGTCGTCGGCCCCCTGGTCGTTCACGACGCCAACGGCGAGGCCAACATGCTGCTCGCCTCCTGCCTGTCGCCCACGGCGGCGACCGGCGTCGGTCACGCCTGGTCGCGGCGTCTCGGCGAGCGGGGCCTGCGGGCCACGCTGTCGTCGGTCGCCATCGTCGTGCACGACCACCAGCCGTTGGAAGGCCATCCCAAATTCCCGCCGTCCCGCGGGGACATGATCAGCGGCAAGGGGGGCGCCTCGATCCTCGACGAGATCCGGACGCGCTGCACGCTGTCCTTCCTGTTCGGCGTCGACCATCCGGCGGACGGCGATGACTGGGCGCGATTCCCCGCGGAAGCCGGCGCGGCGCTGCCCTCCATCGTGCTCGGTGCCCGGATCGGCGGCGGCGTCTGCGTGGCGGCCGGATCGGCGACGCCGGGGCGGCTCGCCCGCCACCGGGG
>JAEZHQ010000224.1 GCA_023416455.1 Pseudomonadota bacterium
AAATTTCGAAGACGGGTGAGCCGGCGCCCACCCACAACAACATGAACCATCGTAACCTCCAAGACGCCGCCTTGCTTAAGGGACGGTCGGGGATCACGCGTTACGTCGTTGCATAACCACATCTCGAGTAGACGAGGGCGGGCCAGCGGCACGTGCGCTTGCGAGTGGGCGTTACATAGATCCAACGGCCGGTCTTTGAAAGCGAAAAATGCGGACCGGCCCAAAAAAGTGGCAACGGTTGCAGAGCATCAAAAAACCGGAGGAATATCATGGGCTTGGAGAGTGCGATCCCGGTCGGTGAGGTGGCTGTCCGGCTGGTCGCCGCGGCGCTCTGCGGTGCGGCGCTGGGGATCGACCGGGAGCTGCGCGGAAAGGCCGCCGGCCTGCGCACGCACACGCTGATCGCCATCAGCGCGGCGATCACCACCCTGGTGGCCCTGGAGCTGTACTGGGGCCTGCCCGACCGCGAGCGGGCCGGCGACATGGATCCGACCCGCGTCATCCAGGGGGTGGCGCAGGCGGTCGGCTTCATCAGCGCCGGCGTCATGTTCCGCGCCGGTTCCGACGTGCGCGGGGCCACCACGGCCGCAATCATCTGGGTGGCGGGCGCGCTGGGCATCGCCTGCGGCGCCGGCTTCTACGTCCTGGCCGGGCTGGCGCTGGCCTTGTGCCTGGTGGTGACAGTCCTTCTCACCTATGTCCAGCGCTGGCTGCCCGACAACGCCCCCGTCAAGGACGGGGAGTGACGAGCCGGTGGTGCGCGGCGACGGCCGCCAGCCCCACCAGCCCGATCGCCCCCATCATGGGCAGCGCCGAGCCGGCGTGCAGGTGCCCGACCACGAGGCCGACGACCGCCGCAATGGACATCTGCGCGAAGCCGACCAGCGAGGAGGCGAGGCCGGCCATCATGGGGTAGGGCCCGACCGCCCCGGCCATGGCGTTGGGCAGGGTCAGCCCGGTGCCCAGGATGAAGACGAAGACCGGGGCGACCACGGTGACGAGGTGCAGCGTGCCGGCGGCGGCCACCGCCGTGCCGGCCAGGCCGCCGGCCGCCGACACCAGCGTGCCGATGCGGATCATCCGCTCCCCGCCGACCGTCTGGCTCAGCCGCCCGGCCAGGAAGGAGCCGATCGTGTAGCCCAGCACCACGACGGCGAAGCTCGCCCCGAATTGGGTCGGCGTGAGGTGGAGCTGGCCGATCAGCACGAAGGAGGAGCCGGAGATGAAGGCGAAGATGCCGCTGTAGGCGAAGGCCACCGTCAGCAGGTAGCCGACGAAGCGGCGGTCGTTCAGCAGCCGCAGCGCGTTGGCGGCCAGCTGCCCCGGCCGCAGCGCGTCGGGGTCGCGCCGCGTGTTGGTCTCGCCCAGCAGCGTCCAGGTCGCGGCCAGGATCACCGTGGCGAAGGCCGCCAGCAGGACGAAGTTGGCCCGCCAGCCGAACAGGTCGGTCAGCAGGCCGCCCAGCACCGGCCCGATGGCGGGGGCCAGCGTCATGGCCATGGCCATGTAGGCGAGCACCGTCGCCGCCCGGTCGCGCCCGAACACGTCGCGCACCACCGCCCGCGCCACCACCGGGCCGCAGCAGGCGCCCAGCGCCTGGAAGAACCGCGCGACGATCAGCCCGCCGACGCTCTCGGCGAAGACGCAGGCGACGCTGGCCACCAGATAGACGGCCACCCCGCCGAGCAGGGCCGGCCGCCGGCCGAAGCGGTCGGACACCGGGCCGTAGACCAGCTGCGACACCGCGAAGCCGACCAGGAAGACGGACAGGGTGAGCTGCACGGTCGCGACGTCGGTGTCGAACACGCTGACCAGGGTGGGCAGGGCCGGCAGGTAGAGGTCGGTGGACAGCGGGCCGAAGGCGACCAGCGCGGTCAGCAGAACGCGGACGGTCAGGGAGTCGGGGCGGGGCATGGGCGGGGACTGGCGTGGCGGGAAGGGGCGTGACGGAAAGGGACGGGGCGGGAAAGCCCGCCGGCCAGCCCATAGCACCCGGCCCCGGCCGGTGGAACCGCCAATTTCAGGACCGGGGGCGGAATCAACCGTAGCGCAGCAGCCGCGCCCCGTTGGCCTTCAGCCAGACGCGCGGCCCCGCCACCTCCGCGGTCAGCTCGGCGCACAGAGCCCAGAAGCGCGGGGAATGGTTCATCTCCCGCAGATGCGCCACCTCGTGCCCGACCACGTAATCGAGCACCGGCTCCGGCGTCAGGATCAGCCGCCAGGAGAAGGACAGGCGCCCGGTGGCCGAACAGCTCCCCCAGCGGCTCCGGGTGTCCCGTATGGTGACCGCGGCCACGCGCGCGCCGATCCGCTCCGCCTTGGCGCGGGCGCGTTCGCCCAGTTCACGCCGGGCCTCGGCCATCAGGAAGTCGCGGACGCGCCGCGCCACATGCTCCGGCCTCCCGCCCACGAGGAGGAGCCCGTCTTCCCGTCGGGTGGGGCCGCGCAGGTCGGGAGCGTGGCGGATCACATGGTCGACGCCGAGGACGGGCACCACCCCGCCCTCGGCGAAGGGAAGCCGCGGCGGCAGGGCCGCCATCCGCGCCCGCACCCAGCCGTCGTGGCGGCCGACGAAGCGCAGCGCCTCGGCCTCCGGCACGCCGACCGGAATCACCACCTGGATCAACCCGCGGCCGGCATCGACGCGCAGCGTCATCCGCCGCGCGCGGGCGCTTTCCCGAAGTTCGAGCGGGACCGGCAGCCCGGCCACGGCCAGGGCGCGCGGGGGTTTGGGGCGGGGGCTCTGGGGCTTGCGGCGGAACGGCATGCCCCGTTATAGACCGCACGGGCGCGCGCAGCCAACGGCGCGGGGGCGCCCGACAATCAAACTAAATTTGTCCCAACGAAAACATGCATGTGACATTTGACACACGCGATCGAGTCACAAGATAAAGATAAGGTAACCCGAGCGGACCGGTGAAGTCGTGGTCGAGTATACCGAAAAGACACTGATCGAAGGGCCTATGACCGAGCGCGCGGTCCGGCTGGAGGCCCTGCTGTCGGCCAATGGCGCCCCGCACGCCCTGCTGGAGCCGGACGGACGGGTGCTTGTGGTGAACCGGGCCTTCGCCGCCGCCTTCGGTTGTCTGCCGGACGCGGTGGAAGGCCGCCGCCTGGGCGAGCTTGGCGTCACCCCGGCCCAACTGGGGCCGCTCGGCGCGCAGCTTCGCCGGGTTGCCGCCACCGGCGTGCCGGTGACCGTCGCCGGCCTGTTGCCCATCGGGGAGGTGGCGCTGACCCCGGTGCGCGACGCCGACGGCCGGATCACCGCCGTCGCCGCCATCGGCGACGCCACCGCGGCGCTGCTGGACGCCGCCCGCCGCGACGCCGAGCGGGCGCGGGCGGAAACCGAGACGGCGCGCACCGCCAAGGGCCGTTTCCTGTCGGCCGCCAGCCACGACCTGCGTCAGCCCTTCCAGGCGATGCACCTGTTCCATCATCTGCTGATGGGCCGGCTGACCGACCCGGCCGCGCGCGAGCTGGGCGACAAGCTGGAGCAGGCCATCACCGCCGGCGAGACCCTTCTGCGTGCCCTGCTGGAGGTCTCGGCGCTGGAGGCCGGCCTGGTCACGCCGCAGCCGCAGACCTTCCCCGTCGACGAATCGCTGGGCCGCCTGCTTCAGGAATTCGCGCCGGAGGCGGAGGCCAAGGGGCTGCGCTTCAACGCGCGTCCGGCCGGCGTGGAGGTGACCACCGACCCGGTCCTGCTGGAGCGGCTGCTGCGCCCCATCCTGTCGAACGCCCTGCGCTACACCGAGAAGGGCGGCATACTGCTGGCCGCCCGCCGCCGTGGCCGCAACCTGCGCGTCGAGGTGTGGGACACCGGAATCGGCATCGCCGAGGCCGACCAGGCGGCGATCTTCGACGACTTCCACCAGCTCGCCGGACCCGGCCGCGGCCGCAAGCAGGGGCTTGGGCTCGGCCTCGGCATCGTGCGGCGCCTGGCCGAGACCCTGGGCCATGCGGTCACGCTGCGCTCGCGGCCGGGCGGGGGATCAGTCTTCGCCGTCGAACTGCCGCTGGCCGAGGCCGAGCGCGGCGGCTCCGGGCGCGAGGACGAGGATAAGGAGAAGGGGGTGGCCGGCCCGGCCGGCAAGGGAACCGTCCTGGTGATCGAGGACGACGCCCAGCAGCTGGAGGGCATCGGGCTCCTGCTGCGCGGCTGGGGTTACGCCGTCATTCCCTCCCGCAGCCTCGCCGAAGCCTGCGCGGGGCTGGCCGGGACCCCGGCGGTTCCCGATCTGGTCCTGTCGGATCTCAGCCTCGGCGGGCCGGAGACGGGAATCGACGCCATCCGCGCCGTGCGCGACCGCTGCGGCCGGCGCGTGCCCGGCGTCATCGTCACCGGCGACACCGACCCCGTCC
The DNA here is from genome assembly GCA_023416455.1 of Pseudomonadota bacterium. Lineage (GTDB taxonomy): Bacteria > Pseudomonadota > Alphaproteobacteria > Azospirillales > Azospirillaceae > Azospirillum. Next base: position 4,366 of record JAEZHQ010000224.1, read on the forward strand.
GCCTGCGCAGCGTCGACGGCTCGGGCTTCCGCCTCGTCCACAAGCCCTACGATCCGGCGCTTCTGAAATCCCTGCTCGCCACCACGCTGGGGGAGGGGTCCCGGCCGATGGCGTGATACGGCCGGCGCAGGAATGCGCCCATGGTGTCCGGCCATCATGTTCGGCCGGCCACCATGTTCGGCCGGCCACCATGATCGACCGGCCATTGAGTCGCATCCGGCGGGGGGGCGCTCAGAAACGAACGCTCCCACCGCCAATGATCAGGCTGCCAATGATCAGGCTGCCAATGATCAGGCCGCGCTGCGCTTGCCCCCGCCGTGGGGGGGCGGGCGCCGGTTGTGGCGGTTCGGCTGGCCGGCGGGGCTGGCCTTGAGCGGCTGGTGGCCGCCGTCCGTCTTGGCCGTCTGGGGCTTCGCCGTCTGGGGTTTGCCCGCCAGGGGTTTGGCCGCCAGGGGTTTGGCCGATTGTGGCTTGCCCGCCTGGCCGCGGTTCTGCGGGGGGCGGCCCTGCGGCTGCGGCTTGGCCGCCTTGCGCGGCGGCTGCCTGGAGGAGGCGTGGAGGTCGGCCACCTCCGCCGCGTGGTAGGCGTGGCCGTGGTCGGCCGGCACCGGCTGGCGGATGGTCTTCTCGATGGCCTTCAGGTAGGCCACCTCCTCGGCGTCGCAGAAGGAGACCGCGCTGCCGTCGGTGCCGGCGCGGGCGGTGCGGCCGATGCGGTGGACGTAGCTCTCCGGCTCGTTCGGCAGGTCGAAGTTGATGACGTGGGTGATGCCGTCGATGTCGATGCCGCGCGCGGCGATGTCGGTGGCCACCAGCGCCCGCAGGTCGCCGCTGCGGAAGGCTTCCAGCGCGCGCACGCGGGCCGACTGCGACTTGTCGCCGTGGATGGCGTCGGCCGGGACGCCGGCCTTCTTCAGGTGGTCGGCGACGCGGTCGGCGCCGTGCTTGGTGCGGGCGAACACGATGGTCCGCTCCATGGTGCCGTCCTGGAGCAGGTCGGCCAGCAGGCGGCGCTTGTCGGCGCGCTCCACGAACAGCACGCGCTGGGCGATGCGCTCCACCGTTGTCGACTGCGGCGCCACCTCGATCCGTTCGGCGTCGCGGAGGATGCTGTGGGCAAGCTCGACCACCGCCTCGGGCATGGTGGCGGAGAACAGAAGGGTCTGGCGCTGGGCGGGCAGGGCCGCGACCACCTTCCGCACGTCGCGGATGAAGCCCATGTCGAGCATGCGGTCGGCCTCGTCGAGGACGAAGATCTCGACGGCGTCGAGCCGGCACTGGTTCTGCGCCATCAGGTCGAGCAGCCGGCCCGGCGTGGCCACCAGCACCTCGGTGCCGCGGGTCAGCGCCGCGACCTGCGGGCTCTGGCCGACGCCGCCGTGGATCACGGTGCGGCGGATCGGCAGGTGGCGGCCGTAGGTCGTGAAGCTGTCGCCGATCTGCAAGGCCAGCTCGCGCGTCGGGGTCAGGATGAGCGCGCGCGGCGCCTTGGCCGGCACGCGCCGCTTGGCCTGGAACAGGCGCTGGAGGATCGGCAGGGTGAAGGCGGCGGTCTTGCCGGTGCCGGTCTGGGCCAGGCCCAGCACGTCGCGGCCCTGGAGCAGCACGGGGATGGCGCCGGCCTGGATCGGCGTGGCGGTTTGGTAGCCCTCCTCCGCGACGGCGCGCAGAAGGGGCTCGATCAGGCCGAGGCCGATGAATTCGGTCATGGGGGAGGTCAGATCCTGGTCACGTGAAAAGGGGCCGCACCGGGAGGCGCGGCCGGGCTCGGCGCTCCGCCGCAGGGGTGCGCGGAGCCATCAATTCACCGTGGGACGGCGCACGGGACGCGCGCGCCGCTACCGGGACGACAGGGGCGCCGGCAGCCCAAAGCAAAATCGACCGCCCACACATAGGTCGCAAGGCGGGCTTTGGCAAGGAAACACGGCCGGTGCCGGCGAAAAGGACAAGAAATGTCCAAGGCCGGGGCAGGCGCCCCCTTCCCGCCGCACGGGCGGGAAGGGGGCGGGCGGTCAGCGCCGCGCGATGACCCCGCAGGCCACCCGGTCGCCCGAGGCGCCGGCCGGCTCGCTGACGTAATCGTCCCGCTGGGCGTGGATGATGAAGGCGGTGCCGCCCGGCTTGAACAGGCTGGCCTGCCCGTCCTCCAGCGTGACCTGTTCGGTGAAGACCTCGAAGCCGCTCTTGCCGGCCTCGTTCACCCAGAAGTTCGGCAGGTCGCCGGCGTGCATCGGGGCGGCGTCGATCCCGTGCTGCCCGCCGCCGGGGTTGAAGTGGCCGCCGGCCTTGGAGAAGTCGGGGGTGCAGGTGCCGTTCTCGTGGATGTGGACGGCGTGCCAGCCCGGCGCCAGCCCGTCCAGCTCGGCATGGATCAGGGCGGCCTGCGGGTACTGGGTGACGGTGATGGTGCCGAGCGCCTTGCCCTGGGCGTCGACCATCGCGGCCTGCGCCTGCGGCAGGTTCGGCGCCTGCGCGGCGGCGGGGCCGGCGGCCGCGGCCATGCCCATGACCATGACGGCCGCGCCGGCGGCCAGGATCGCTGATCTCATGAGGTTTCCTTCCCAGCGTTTGGATCCGATGCGCGCGACGCCGCGCCCGCTGTGCCAGAAATAGGGAGCCGGCCATGGAAACAAGCCGGCCTATGCTTTTGGATGGCTGCGTCTATTCGCCGCGCAACGGTCGTGCTGTGAACGCGAATGATTTTCAGTATGATGTCCGCTCGCGCGTCGGACGAGGTGGCGGGGGTTCATGAAGTCGCGGCTGGAATCATTGTGCCTTGAGAAGGGCTTGAAAATGACCGGCCAGCGCCGCGTCATCTCGCAGGTGCTGTCGGAATCCGACGACCATCCGGACGTGGAGGAGGTGCACCGCCGGGCGGTCCACATCGACCCGCGCATCTCCATCGCCACGGTGTACCGCACCATGCGCCTCCTGGAGGACGCCCAGGTGATCGAGCGGGTGGACCTCGGCGACGGCCGCGCCCGTTACGAGGAGGCGTCGACCGACCACCACCACCACCTGATCGACACCCGCAACGGCCGCATCATCGAGTTCGCCAGCCCCGAGCTGGAGACCCTGAAGGAGCGCATCGCCAGCGAGCTGGGCTACCGCATCGTCGGCCACCGGCTCGAGATCTACGGCGTTCCGCTGTCCGACGAGGATGAGCGTCGATGACCGCCGTGCGCCGGACCGCGCCCGGTCCCACCCCGTCGGCGGCGGCCGGTTGCCGCGCCGCGGTGCAACGCTGCTACGCCGGCCTGTGCGGCTGCGGCCAGCCGGAGCGCTACGCGCTTGAGGCGGCGGTGACGGTCTACCGCTACCACCATCCGGAAAGCTCCGCCCACCAGGCGGAGGCCATCGTCAGCCACTGGGTCGCCGGTCCGCTCCGGCATTGACGGCCGCCGCGGCGAACGCCTCCCGGCGCCGCGAGCGTCAGGGCCGGGGGCAGGCCAGGGTCAGCGGCGGCCCCGGCTGGACAGGCTTTCCGGCGCGAAGTCCCCGGGCGTCAGGGGCCGGTCGAACTGCGGCGGCTTCAGCTCGTTGTCGAGGCCGGTCACCAGATAGCGCCCGCCCGCCAGGTCGTAGGTGATCTCCACCGCCGGCGTGAAGACCGGAACCTGCGGGTGGGCGACGCCGTGCGCCTCGGCGTAGCGCACCAGCTCGCCCTTGGCGTCGTAATGGTCGGCCATCACGATCTGCCAGGAATCCTCGTCCAGGTAATAGGTGCGCTCCGGCAGGGCGTGGCGGTAGGCGGGCTTGGCCTTCGCCTCCACCACCCAGACGCGGTGCAGCTCGTAGCGCAGGAACTGCGGGTTCGGGTGCATCGGCCACAGGAAGTCGGCCGGCGCCAGGTTGGCCGTGTTCAGCCGGTAGGCGTTGTAGGGCACGTACATCTCGCGCCGGGACACCAGCGTGAAGTCGAAGCGGTCGAGCGGCCCGCTGAACATGTCCAGCATGTCGGCGGTGCGGATGCCGGCCGTGGCCGGATCGGGCGTGTCGTAGACGAAGTCGGGCGCGCGCACCACGCGGCCCCGCCCGCCGGCGCGGAACCAGGCCGCGAATCCGGACTGGATGGGGTTCAGCGTTCCGTGCAGCAGCAGGGTCGTTCCGGCCTGCTCCCGCGGGGCGAGCGTCGTGCGGCGGTAGAGCAGGGGCCGCCCCTCCTGGCCGGCCGCGTAGGGCGACAGGATGTCCTCGCGGAACAGCACCGGCGGCGCCCCATCGGCGGCGCCGGGCAGGAGGGTGGCGCCGGTGCGGCTGACCGCCGTGCCGCGCCAGCGCAGGACGTGGTTCCACATGGCCTGCACGCCGTTGGCCGGGATGGGGAAGGGGATGCCCACCGTCGCCCCGACCAGCGCCAGCCCGTTCTCGCCGGTGTGGGCGCGCCGGGCGTTCTCCAGGCTGGCGTCGTAGACGCGCTGCGGGGCGGCGGCGCTGCGCCGCGTCGGGAACAGCGGGATCTCGAAGCTGTCCGGGTATCTCTCCAGAAGCGCCTGGAGCCCGGCCGACAGGCGGACGCGGTAGCGCTCCAGGTCGGCGGCCCCCACGGTGAACCAGCGCCCGTCCTCGGCGTAGGGATCGGGCAGGTGGCGTCCCGGCGCATGGTCCTTGGGCAGCTGGGTCAGCCCGCCGGTCCAGGGCGGGATGGCGCGGGTCCGGTTGCCTGCCCGCACCGCGCCGAAAGGCGTCAGTTCCGCGCCCAGCGCGGGAACCGCGGGAACCGCGGGCGGCGCCGGCTGCGCCGGCTGCGCCGCCGCCGGGCCGGCGGCCAGGGCCAGGAGTAGAACGGCGATCAGGCGTCTCATGGCGTCTCGAAGGGTCCCCCTGGAAACGTCGCCGCCGGCCGCCCCGCGGCCGGGCGGGGGCCAGCATAGCCGACGCCGCAGCGCGGCACGATTCCTTCGATCAGGCGATCGGGCGATCAGGCGATCGGGCGATCAGGCCCGGCCGGACAGGGGGGCCGGCGCCCGCGGCGCCCCGCTCCCGTCCGCCGGGGGCAGCCGGTGCAAGGCCGGCCGGGCGGTCGCGGCGAAGCGCTCCACCTCCGCCAGCGCCGCCTCCACCGCCTCGGCCAGCGCCGCCATCCGTTCCCATGGCGCGCCGTCGCGGACCGCCCGTTCCAGCGCCTGGGCGGCACCGCCGAGCGCCCCGGCGCCGGCGTTGTGCGCGCAGCCCTTCAGGCTGTGGGCGCCGTCGCGCAGGCGTCCGGCCTCCCGTTTGGCGACGGCGGCGGCCAGATCGCCGGCGATGGCCCGGCTGACCGTGACGAAGTCGCCCAGCAGCTCCTCCATCAGGGCGGAATCGCCGCCGCAGATCCGGTGCAGCGCGTCGAGGTCGATGGCCGGGGCCGCCGCCTCCGGCCCGGCCGCGGGCGGAGGCGGGGCGGCCTCCGGGCCGGCCATGCAGCGCGCCAGCGCCGCCGCCAGTTGCGTCAGGTCCAGCGGCTTGGCCAGCACCCCGTCCAATCCGGCCTCGCGGCAGAGTCCGGCGTTGGCGGGGCCGGCGTTGGCGGTGATGGCGATGATCGGCAGGCGGCGGGGGGCGGCCGCGCCGGCCGCCCGCGCTTGCGCCTCCGCCGCCTCCTCGGCGGCCCGGATGCGGCGGGTCAGCTCCAGCCCGTCCATCTCCGGCATCTGGATGTCGGTCAGAAGCACCGCGTAGCGCCCGGTCCGCAGGGCGGCCAGGGCCTCGGCCCCGCTGCCGGCGAGGTCGGCGGCGTAGCCCAGCGTGCCGAGCTGCATCCGCACCACCTTGCGGTTGATGGCGTTGTCCTCGGCCACCAGGATCCGGCGATCCGTGGCGGGCGGCGGGCGGGGGATGGCCGGCGGGGCGGCCCCGGCCAGGGTGCCGC
>JAEZHQ010000282.1 GCA_023416455.1 Pseudomonadota bacterium
GCGCTGGTCACCACCAGCCGCGGGCCGGCCGGCGGCTGGGCCAGGCGCGCCAGCGTGGCCAGACGCGCCGCCGCGACCCCCACCGACGGCGAGACACGGTCGTAGGGCAGCGTGTCCCAGGCGGGAAGACGCAGGACCTCCAGGTCGGGCGCGGCGACGCGCAGGTTGCGGCACAGCCGCTCCACCCGGCGGGCATCCTCCGCGACGTGCAGGACGGGGGCGCCGGCGGTGCGGGCGAAGGCGGCCAGGACCCAGGCGTCGTATCCTTCCGGAACGCCGCACAGCGTGCGGCGCCCCGGTTCGGCCAGCCCCTCGGGAAGCCTCATGGAGCGCCGCCGACCCCGGCCATGCCCGGTTCGGAGCCGCCGCTCCGCGGCGCGGCCTCAGACATGCGTCTGCGCGCGCGCGGCGTCGGTCTCGCGATCCGGCATGGCGAAGCCGACATAGCCGGCGACGATGGCGAGCACGGCGTGCAGCCAGATGTCGTTGCCGTGCAGCGGAACCAGGCCGAACAGCGTGTTGAGGCCGGGGATCAGGCCCATGACCGTCAGCACGGCGTAGATCACCGCGACGCTCCTCAGGTAGGCGCGCGACGCCAGGCGTCCGGAGAAATAGGCGAAGAACGCCCACAACCCGAACAGCAGATGCACGATGTTGTGAAGCAGGTTGACCGGGAACAGGCCGAACAGCTCGCCGTGAAAGGAATTCACGACGAGCAGCATCTCCTCGGGCGGCGGGGACAGGAAGGTCGGCACGAAGCCGAGGATGCCGACCGCCGTGAAGACGACGGCGTAGATCAGGGTCACGTTGCGCCACCACATGGGGATCTCCGTTGGCAGGCGGGGAAACGGGTCGCCTTACCAACAGGAGTTCCCAAGGGGTGTTCCCGCCGGCTGATTCCCGGCGAAGCTCTCGTTCAGCCGGCGCTCGGCCTCGAAGGCGCCGGCCGGAAGCTCGTGGGCGATGCCCTTGTGGCAGTCGATGCAGGTGTCGCCACGCTGCGCCGCCTCCAGATGCCGTTCGCGGGCGCGGGCGCTCTGCTGCGACACGTCCATGCTCCGGAAGTCGTGGCAGTTCCGGCACTCCCGGCTGTCCGTGCGCTTCATCGCCGTCCACAGGTTGGTGGCCGGAACCGCCCCCGCAACAGTTGCGCACGGCTCACCATTATGATCGATGCCCCCGCCTTCCCCGAAACCCGATCCCCCAAACTCCAGACAATTCTTTGGTGCTGCTTTCCAAAGGCCACCGTCTGAAAGGCGATATCAAAGTCTTGATTGCCATTAATTCTTTAGGGCCGCTCCCCCTTGCTCTGGATCAAGCGGAAGCGTGACGGTGGCGAAAGCGCGCGTGGCGCGGCAGGATGCCACGGGGCCGGCCGGGGGGTGGAACCGGAAGCGGGATCGAAGGGGAAAGGCGGCATGGTGCCGATCGGCAGGACCACGGCGCGATGGATGACGCTGCGCTACAGCCTGGCGCTGGCGGTCATCGCCCTGTGCACGCTGGCCGGCTTCCTGATGACCGAGCGGGTCATCAGCCGGCACGCCGACATGCTGGAGGTGGTCAACATCTCCGGCCGCCAGCGCATGCTGTCCCAGCGCACCGCTTTGCTGGTGGAGCAGCTCCGCCACAGCACCGGCGCGGCGGAGCGGGCGGCGATCACCCGCCGCCTCGCCGAAGCGACGGAGATGTTCGAGAGCACGCACCGCCGCCTGGTCGGGAGCGGCCCCGAGCCGGCGCTTGGCGGGGCCGTCCGGGACCTCTATTTCGACGGGCCGGATCCGCTGAACGCGCTGGTGCTGCGCTACATCGCCGCCCTGCGCGCGGTGATCGCCGCCGGCCCCGCCGGCCTGCCGCCGGAGATGGAGGCGCCGGGCTACGTGACCGGGCAGGCGCTGGGGATGCTGCTTGAACGGCTCGACGACATGGTGGCCCGCTACCAGGAGACCGGCGAACGCGGCCTGGTCACGCTGCACCGGCTCGGCCTCGCGGCCTTGCTGCTGATCCTCCTCACCCTTTGCGTCGAGGCGATGGTCATCTTCCGGCCGATGACCCGCCACGTGCAGCGCCAGTTCGCCCGGATCACCCGCATGGCCGAGGAGTTGGAGGAGCAGGTGCGCGCCCGCACGGCCGAGCTGCACGCCGCCAAGGAGGCCGCGGAACGGGCGCACCGCGCGAAGTCCCGCTTCCTCGCCCACGCCGGCCACGACCTCAAGCAGCCGCTCCAGGCCATCAGCATGTTCACAGGCATGCTGGAACGCCAGACCACCTCCCCCCGCGGGCTGGCGCTGATCAAGGACCTGCGGCTGGCGCAGCGTTCCATGCACGAGCTGCTGGGCGCGATCCTGGACATTTCGCGGCTGGAATCGGGGGTGGTGGAGCCGAAGCTTGCCGACCTGCCGCTCGCCGCCCTGTTCGAGCGGCTGGAGGCGGAGTTCGGGGCGCTGGCCGCCGCCAAGGGGCTGCGGCTGCGCGTCGTCGCCACCGGCGCCACGGTCCGCAGCGACCCCGTTCTCCTGGAGCGCATCCTGCGCAACCTGCTGGCCAACGCCGTGCGCTACACCGAGGCGGGCGGCGTGCTGCTGGGCGTCCGCCGGCGCCGGGGACTCCTGTGGATCGAGGTCCGCGACAGCGGGCGCGGGATCGCCGAGGCCGACCGCCGCCGCATCTTCGAGGAGTTCGTCCAGCTCGACCTCCCGGACCGCGACCGCAGCGAGGGGATCGGCCTCGGCCTCGCCATCGTGGAGCGGCTGGCACGGCTGCTCGGCCATGCCCTGGAGGTGCGCTCGGTCGAGGGGCGCGGGTCGGTCTTCGCCGTGGCCGTGGCGGAACTCCGGGGCCACTGAGCATGGCGCCGGCCGGATCCGAGGCGGGCCACCCCGGCTTGACAGGTCCGGGCACCCTGCCTAACTTCCCGGCCATGACCGGACGCACCTTCCCGACCTGCGCCTATTATCCGCCGTCCCCATAGGGCGGCGTCGTTCGGTTGTGACCTGATGACATGCCGCCGCAGTCCGGCGGCATGGCGATCGACAGCAGACCTCCGGGCCGCGGCCTTCCCCCACCGGAGTTCCCGACGATGACTTCCTCCCCGACGGCAACGGACGGCCCGCGTTCCGCCTTCCTCCAGGCGCTGGCCGAACGCGGCTTCCTCAACCAGTGCAGCGACCTCGACGCGCTCGACGCGGCGATGCGCCACGGCCCGGTCAGCGCCTACATCGGTTTCGACGCGACCGCCGACAGCCTGCACGTCGGCCACCTGATGTCGATCATGGCCCTGCGCTGGCTCCAGCGCACCGGGCACAAGCCCATCGTCCTGATCGGCGGCGGAACCACGCGGATCGGCGACCCGAGCTTCCGCGACAGCAGCCGCCCCATGCTCGACGACGACCGGATCGCGGCGAACATCGCGGGAATCCGCCGGATCTTCACCCGTTACCTGCGGTTCGGGGAGGGGCCGACCGACGCGGTGATGATCGACAACGCCGACTGGCTCGACGAGTTGCGCCTCATTCCCCTTTTGCGCACGGTGGGGCGGCATTTCACCGTCAACCGCATGCTGAGCTTCGACTCCGTCCGGCTGCGCCTGGAGCGCGAACAGCCGCTGACCTTCCTGGAGTTCAACTACATGATCCTCCAGGCGTACGACTTCGTGGAGCTGGCCCGACGTCACGGATGCCGGCTCCAGATGGGCGGGTCGGACCAGTGGGGCAACATTGTGAACGGCATTGAACTCGGCCGCCGGATGGAGGGCCGGGAGCTGTTCGGGCTGACGACGTCGCTGCTGACCACGGCGTCGGGCGCCAAGATGGGCAAGACCGCCTCCGGTGCCGTCTGGCTCAACGCCGACCGGCTCAGCCCCTGGGAGTTCTGGCAGTTCTGGCGCAACACGGAGGACGCCGACGTCGGCCGCTTCCTGCGCCTGTTCACCGATCTGCCGCTCGACCGGATCGCCCAGCTGGAAGCCCTTCCGGGCGCCGCGATCAACGAGGCCAAGAAGGTCCTGGCCGATGAGGCGACGCGGCTGTGCCACGGGGACGCCGCCGCCGCCGAGGCGGCGGAAACGGCGCGCCGCGTCTTCGAGGCCGGAGGCACGGGCGACGGCCTGCGCAGCGTCACCGTCCGGCGGGCGGATCTCGACGCCGGGTTGCGGGTCGTCGATCTGCTGGTGGAAGCGGGGCTGGCCGACTCCAAGGGCGCGGCGCGGCGCCTGATCCGCGACGCCGGGGCCCGTGTGAACGGGAGCGTCGTCCAGGACGAGGCGGCGGTGGTCACCGTCGCCGACCTGGACGCCGACGGCCGGCTCCGGCTGGCCGCCGGGCGGAAGCGCCACGCGCTGGTCCGTTGCGGCTGACGGCCGCCGCCCGCGCGTGGGCGGGCCAGGAAAACCCGCAAAACCGGGGAGGCCGGCTCATACCGGCGGCGCATGAACACGGAGCGCCGCCGGTAAAACCCGACCGATCAATGCGATAGCATTGATCGAAAGGGTGATACGGACGACGCCTTCACAGCACCGTCCGTATCAGACCAGGCGGTCGCGGCCGGATTCCTTGACCAACAGGACGGCCTGGGTGCGGCTGCCCACCCCCAGCGCCTTGAGGACGCCGGTGACGTGAGTCTTCACGGTGGACAGGTTCAGGCCCAGCCGCTCCCCGATTTCCTGGTTCGACAGGCCCTTTGCCAGCAGGTCCAGCACTTCGAGCTGGCGGCGGGTCATGCCGTCGAACGGGCTGGGCGGCTGCGACCGGCCGGCCGGCTGGGCCGCGGAGGCGCCCGGCATGCCGAGCACCGGCGGCACGTAGGACCCGCCGGCCAGCACGAGGCGCAGGATGTTGACCACCAGCACGTCGTCGGTGGATTTCGGAATGAAGGCGCGGACGCCGCGCGACAGCACCGCGCGCATCTCGTCCGGGGAGTCGATCATGGAGAAGACGACCACCGGGACCGGCGCCACGCGCCGGACCAGCGCCTCCACCTCGTCCAGCCCGTCCAGCCCGGGCATGCGCAGGTCCATGACGATGAGGTCGAAGGAGCCGCCGCTGCCGAGCAGCTGGCTGAGCTGGCCGAAGCTGGTCGCGGCCGTCACGCCGGCCTGCGCGTCCAGTTCCCCGACGAGATGGGTCAAGCCGCTGCGGACGATGGAATGATCGTCGGCGATGAGAACCTGCATGGGTCGTCTCGGGACCAAAGTGCGAAATCCGGAGAGAACGTCATACGCCGCCCGGAGGTTTCACGCCACATCTGATGCGTGCCTGCCTGCCCGCGCGCCATTCAACCGCAGGACGTCGGCGGGCCGGCGCCGAAAGGACGGAAGGCCCGCAAGGCGATGGACGCCTTGCGGGCCTTCCGTCTTGCGGGCGGCGACCGGTCCGCAGGGACCGGCCGCCGGCCGGGATCAGCTCACGCGGATGAGGATCTGCGCGCGGCGGTTCGACGGCTCGCGGACGTTCGGACCGGTGGGAACCAGGAGCTGGGTCTCGCCCTTGCCCTCGACGGTGATCTGGTTGGCGGGGACGCCCTTGGCGATCAGCGCGTTCTTCACCGCGTCGGCGCGGCGGACGGAGAGCTTCTGGTTGTAGGCCGGCGACCCGGAGGTGTCGGTGTGGCCGATCACATGGATGCTGACGGCGCGCACCCTGCCGGCGGCGGCGGCGGCATCGCTGATGATCTTGTCCGACACCGGGGTGATGTTGGCCTTGTCCCAGTCGAAGAACACCAGATACTCGGTCTGCGGCTGCTGCTGGGCGGCCGGGGCCGGGGCCACCGGCGCAGGCGCCGGGGCGGCAGCCGGGGCACCGAAGCTGTAGCGCAGGCCGGCAAGGACGGTGTGGTTGCCGTACTCGCCCTTCGTCGTCACGCCGCCCAGGTCGAACTTCGGATCGACCGTGGCGAAATAGCGGTAGTCGACCGTCAGCGCCAGGTTGTTGGTGATGTTGTAGGCAACGCCGGCGATGCCCTGGTAGGCGAACACCCAATCCTTGTCGCTGAAGTCGGCGACCTTCAGGTGGACCTGCGCGATACCGGCGCCGACACCGATGTAGGGCGTGAAGCTGGTGCCGGTGTTGATGTCGTAGAGGATGTTGCCCATGAAGGCGATCGACCGGTAGCGGCCGTCGAGGTCACGCAGCGCCGGGGTCGCGCTCTCGGTGCTGTCGATCGAGTTGCGCCAGCGCCAGGCGAACTCCAGTTCGGCCCGCGGGCCGGCGGCGGTGGCGTAGCCGACCGACAGATCGCCGATGCCGCCGACTTTGAAGCTGGCGTCCAGCTCTCCACCGGTGGACTGGAGGTTCAGATCGGAGTCGCGCGTCCAATTCACACCGGCGCCGGCGCCGACGTAAAAGCCCTCGGGGGCGGCAATGGCGGCGGTCGGGAGCATGATCGCGACGGCCGAGCCGAGCAGAATCCCACGCAGAGTCATTTTCTTCTTTCCCTTGTTGACGGCGTTGCCGGGCCTGTCGATATGAACCAAGCTGACGCGGCACCCGGGGGTCATGCGCCCAGGGGATGAAGCCCCCGGGTCCATGCTCGCCTGTCCTCGTCATGCAAGCCCGCCGTGGTCCGTTGGCGGTTGTAACCTTGGGTTTGAGATATCAGCAAGCCGGCACGCTCACAAGACCCCTGTTGTAAGAACTCCGCCTCTGTTGCATTTTTGCAGACAGACTTGAAAGGATGGCGTCGGGATCATGGCGTTGGAAAAGGACCGCAGAGCATGAGCAATCCGCTCGGCGATGAACTCACCTATCCCTTGGACATACCACCAAAGGACGGGGAAATCCGGGTGGTGGAACCAGGGCTGTACTGGATCCGGCTGTCCCTGCCCTTTCGGCTGGACCATGTCAACGTCTGGGCCATTGAGGGCGCAGGGGGCTGGACCGTCATCGACACCGGCCTGGACGACGGCCGCACGCGCGCGGCCTGGAAGGGGCTGCTGAACGGCGCGCTGGCCGGCCGGCCGGTGGAACGGGTGGTCGCCACCCACTTCCATCCCGACCACATCGCCCTGGCCGCGTGGCTGGCGGATCGCACCGGCGCCTCCTTCGCCGCCAGCCTGACCGACTGGCTGTTCGCCCGCACTCTCAGCACCGACGACACGCCGGGGCAGGCCGCGACGGTCGAACGCTTTTACCGCCGCGCCGGGCTCGACGGCGAGGCGCTGGACGCCCTCCTCGACCGCGGCAACGCCTACGCGCGGCTGGTGAAGGCGGTGCCGCCGGTGCTCACCCGGCTGCGCCACGGCGATGCGCTGGACATGGGTGCCGCGACGTGGCGGGTGATCGCCGGTGCAGGCCACACGCCGGAGCCGGTGTGCCTGTTCCGCCCGGCCGATGCGTCCGGCCGCGCCCCCCTGCTGATCTCGGGCGACCAGGTTCTGCCGGTCATCAGCCCCAACATCAGCGTGTGGCCCACCGAACCCGACGCCGATCCGCTGGCCGACTATCTGGAATCCTTCGACGCGCTGCTCGCCCTGCCGGAGGAGACGCTGGTGCTTCCCTCGCACGGGGCGCCCTTCCGCGGGCTGCACCTCCGGCTGGCCGGGCTGAGGCGGCACCACGAGGAACGGCTCGCCGAGATCGCGGAGCTGTGCACCACGCCAAGAACGGCCGCCCAGGTGGCCGACGCGGTGTTCCGCCCCGATCTCGACACGCACCAGAAGGTCTTCGCGCTGGGCGAGGCGGTGGCCCACCTCAATCACCTGGTCGGGCGGGGGGCGATCACCCGCGCCACCGGACCGTCCGGCACCCTGCTCTACGGCCCTCGGCGCAGCGACTGAGCGCAGGCCGCATAAGGTTGGCGGATCGGGTGCTCCAAGCCCGCCATCCCCTCTTGCGGGCTTGTGCGGGCTTGTGCGGACGGCGTTCGTAAAGCCCGCTCAGGGCTCGACGACCATCTCGAACTCGTGGGGGTCGAGGAGTGCCGCCACGGCCAGGGTCTTCAGGGTCTTGGGATCGTCCGAACGCTTCATCTGGGCGTGCTGGGTCCCAAGCCCGTCCTTGCGGACGGCAATCACCTCCCAGATCCCACCGCCTGGACCCAATTTCCGGAACATCTGACCTTCGACGACTTCGCGCTTCCTGCGCATGTCCGCTTCTCCAAAAGCCGGGCAAACGGGGGCGCCCGCGCCACCCCCGGGCACGCTATTCAAACACGCCCATGCATTCAAACAGGAAATGCCTCCGGCGT
>JAEZHQ010000301.1 GCA_023416455.1 Pseudomonadota bacterium
CCGCGCGGCGGTCCCCACAGCTTCACCCACTCGCTGCGGAAGCGGTCGAGGTCCGGGGAGAACCACACCGACTCCAGATCGGCGCGCCGCCGCATGCCGAGGAAATCGAAATGGGTCCATCCGTCGACCGCACCCCGGACCACCCGGTCGACCGTCCAGTTGGTGTAATGCCGGACACCGGGAACGGCGTTGAAGAAGGGGTTGTCCGTGGAGCGGAGCCATGCCTCGTACCCGCGCTCCAGGGCGTCGGGCGGCAGGGTGTACACGATGAACAGCGCGATTTCGCAATCCGCAAGGCTGCGGGCAGCCGCGAGGTGATCGGTCATGTGATCCTCGTTTCGGGGCTTGGGTTGGGACAGGCGGTCGGAGGAACTCCCCGTGGCCGATGACCGGATCAGGCGCCGGCCGTCCGCCGCACCAGATAGGTGCCGTGCCCGGCCGGGCCGGTGATGGTGCCGTTCTCCATCACCGTCGTGCCGCGCACGATCGTCCGGACCGGCCAGCCCTTCAGCGTCCAGCCGTCGTAAAGGCTGTAATCGGAATAGGAACCAAGCTCGGCGGCGTTGACGACACGCTCCTTGCCGATGTCGACGATGGTCAGATCCGCGTCGGCCCCGACGGCGATGGTGCCCTTGCGGTCGTGCAGGTTGAAGATGCGGGCCGGCGCCTGCGTCAGAAGTTCGGCGATCCGGCGCAACGACAGCCGGCCCTTGTGGTAGCCCTCGCTCAGCAGAACGGGCAGGATGGTGGCGGTGCCGGGGAAGCCCTGCGACGCCTGCCAGATGCCCTTCTCCTTGGTTGCGCGCTTGCGCGGCACATGGTCGGACGCCACCACATGGATGCTGCCGTCGGCCAGGCCCTCCCAGAGCGCTTCGGCGTCATCGGGGCTGCGGAACGGCGGGTTCGCCTTCCCGACGCTGCCCAGGTCCGAATCGTAGGTGTGGGTCAGGTAATGGGGGCAGGTCTCGACATAGACGTTGTCGTAGCGGTCGCGCCAACGCCGCACCTCGTCCAGCGCCATGCGCGAGCTGATGTGCGGGATGTAGATCCGGGTGCCCAGCTTCTCCGCGAAATACATCGCGCGGACGACGTTCTCGGCCTCGGTGAAGGGCGGCTTGGACAGGCAGTATTCCTTCAGCGAGTCCTGCCCGGCGGCCTGGGCGCGGCGGCGCAGGCGGTTGACCAGCTCGATGTTCTCGGTGTGGACGACCACCGTCACATCCTTGAGCGAGGCCGCCTTCTCGAACAGCTCGTACATGTAGGCGTCGTCGGTGCCGTCGAGGCCGAGGTAACGCCCCTCCTCCCCCTTGAAGTTCATGAAATACTTGAACGAGGTGACGCCGTAGGTCGTCACGTAGTCGCCGAGGTCACGCAGATGGTCCTCGTTCGCCGTGCTGAAATGGAAGGCGAAATCGACATGCGCGCGGTCCTTGGCATGGCCGAGTTCGCGCTCGAAGACACCGGCGTAATCCTCGTTGTTGAGAAAATAGCCGATGACCGTCGAGAAGCCGCCCTGGGCGGCGTGGATGGTTTCGGTGGTGTATTCGGTGACCGGCTCGGCGAAGCCGAAATGGATGTGGGCGTCGATCAGGCCGGGGAAGACGTGCAGGCCGGAGGCATCGACCACCTGCCCGGCCTCGGCCGGGGTGCCGCGCGCCAGAATGGCGGCGATGCGGCCCCCGGCGATGGCGATGTCGCAGGCAGCCTCGGCGCGGTCGGGAAACACGACGGTGCCGTTTCGGATGATGGAGTCAAAACGCATGGTCAGGGATTCCTTGGTGGGCTTTTGCGCAAAGCCGGTTCAGATGCCGTCAAGGTCGTCGAGCGATCGCGGCCGCATCGCGCCGGGCGGCAGGCGAAGGGCGGCGAAACTCCGCGCCAGGACGTCCTCCGGGACATCGCGGGTGATGCAGACGAGCCGGGAGCGGCGGTCGTCGGACGGCCAATCGGCCAGCCGCCGCGGCGGATCGAAAATGTGCTGGACGCCATGCACGACGACCGGGCGGCCGATCTCCGCAATCTCGACGATCCCCTTCACGCGCAGCAGCCGGTCGCCGAGGAACTCGCGCACCAGATCGCTCCAGGCGGCGAGCCCGGCCCAGCTGACGGGATGATCGACGATGCGGCTGGTCGAGCGCACCCCGTCGCTGTGCTCGGCCACATGGCCGTGCCGGGAATGGTCCCCATGATGATGATCATGGTGATGATCATGGTGATGATCGGGAGCGGTGCAGCCGGGAGCGCAGGCGCCGGCCGGCGGAGCCCCCGTCTGGACGGCGGCGTCAAGGACCAGGGACGGCTCGATCGCGCCATGCTCGACGGGAACCAGCGCCGCCGTCGGGTTGATGCCCCGCAGACGCTCCATCAGACGGGCGCGCCCGCCCTCCTCGGCCAGATCGCCCTTGGTCAGCAGAATACGATCAGCCACCGCCACCTGCTTCACCGCCTCGGTGAAGCGGTCCAGCGTGCCGCTGCCCAGACATTGGTCGACGGTGGTCACGACGGCGGCCAGCGAGAAATGCTCGCGCACCAGCGGATCGGTCATCAGGGCGTGGAGGATCGGTGCGGGATCGGCGAGGCCGGTGGTTTCCACCACGACGCGGAGGAAGGGCGGCACCGTCGCCTTGGCCCGGCGCATCAGCAGATCGGCCAGTATGTCCTTCAGGCTGTTGCCGCCGGCGGCACAGCACAGGCACCCCTGGTCGAGAAGAAGGATGTTCTCGTCGGCGGAGGCGATCAGCAGGTGATCCAGCCCGATCTCGCCGAACTCGTTCACGATCACCGCCGTGTCCGACAGGCCCGGTTGCCGCAGGAGGTGGTTCAGCAGCGTCGTTTTGCCGCTGCCGAGGAACCCGGTGACGATGGTGACCGGAAGCTTGCCCATCTTTCGTGCGTGCCCTTCCCCTGACATAAGGGATCATGGCCAACCGGCCCGTTGTGCCGATGCGAACGTTTTTGAGGGTATCGGCAATTTTTTATGTCGTCAACTGTTGACAGCTGGCTGCTGACAGGGGAGTATCGGGGTATGAACGATGTGCCCGGAACATACATGCTGGAAACACCGCTCAAGACGCAGACCTTGAGCGGGCTTGCGCTGGAACGGATCTCGGACGCGATCGCCCTGGGCCATCTGCGTCCCGGGGAGCGGATCAGCGAGGCGGATCTGGCCCGGCGGCTGGGGATCAGCCGCGGCCCGCTCCGTGAGGCGATCAGCCTTCTGGAAGGGCGCCGCCTGCTGGTTCGGGAGCCTCGGATCGGCGTGCGCGTCGCGGAGCTGTCGCTCGACGAGTTGAAAGAGATTTTCGTCATGCGCGAAGCGCTGGAAGGCATGGCTTGCCGACTGGCCGCCCAGCACATGACGGATGATGAAATTCAGGAACTTCGCACCGTTCTGCAAAAGCATCATGACGACGAAGCGGTGCGGGCCGGTGTCGCCTATTTTCAAAACAGTGGCGATGTCGATTTTCATTGCCGCATCATCAAGGGCTCCAAGAACACCCGCCTGATCGGGACGTTGCTGGATGAGCTGCATTACGTCATCCGCATTTACCGATATCGATCCAGCACCATGAAGGGGCGGACGCAACAGGCCGTCGATGAGCATGAGGCCATCATCAAGGCGTTGGAGAACCGTGACCCGGACGCTGCCGAAGCCGCCATGCGCCGGCATATTGCCCGCGCCCGCGATAATTTGACGGGATAAAGTATTTATCAATATTCCGGCGGGGTGGCCTTGATCCACAGCCTCCCCGCAACCGGTATTTTTTGACTTTCAACGCTGCGCCCGATGGCTGCCGACCTCCCGCCGGATGTCGGCCGGGGGAAGATTTTGCCTTATCTGAGAAGGTCCGCGTCTGGAAGGATCCGCGACCCATCCCACTCACATGCAACGTCGTGACAGGAAGCGCAACGGCATGTCATCAGAGTTGAACCAAAGACTTCGCAGTCTTTTTGCGGCCCGCAAAGCGGCCATCGTCCCTGGCGCCTTCAACGCCCTTTCGGCGCGCATCGTTGCTGATCTTGGCTACCCGGCCATCTATGTCACGGGAGCCGGCGTCACCAACGGTTCGTTGGGGGTTCCGGATCTCGGGTTGATCACCCTGACCGAAATTGCCAGCCATGTGTCGGCGATGCGCGAGGTGGTCGACCTGCCGCTCATCGTCGACGCCGACACCGGCTTCGGCAACGCCGTCAACACCTACCGGACGATCCGCCTGCTGGAGCGCGCCGGCGCCAACGCCATCCAGCTCGAAGACCAGCATTTCCCCAAGCGCTGCGGCCATTTCACCGGCAAGGACGTGATCCCGGCCGAAGAGATGATCGCCAAGGTCAAGGCCGCCGCCGACGCCCGGCGCACCGACATGATGATCATCGCGCGCACCGACGCCCGGGCGACCATGGGGTACGAGGAGGCGATCGACCGCGCCAACCGCTATGTCGAGGCCGGCGCCGACGCGGTGTTCATCGAGGCTCCGACGAGCATCGAGGAAATCCGCGACATGACGAGGCTGGTCAAGGCTCCGCACATGGTCAACATGGTGATCGGCGGCGTCACCCCCATCATGGACCGCGCCACCCTGGAAGAGTTCGGCATCTCGGTCGTGCTCTACGCCAATGTCGCCCTGCAATCCGCCATTCTCGGCATGCAGAAGGCGCTGACCATGCTGAGCGAGCAGGGCGCGGTTCCCGAGGAGGCCGGCATCACCGCCACCTTCAAGGAACGCCAGCGCCTGGTCGGCAAGCCCGAGTTCGACATGCTGGAAAAGCGCTACGCGCTGCCCTGAACGGACACCGGCCGCCGCACCGCCGCCCGCGGGTCCGTCGCAACACCCCAACATCACACGAACGCGCCGCTTTCACAGGAGAAGCATCATGCGACCTTGGGATGGCATTGTTCCGGACGAGGATCAGCGTGCCTACGCCGCTGCCGGCTTCGGGCGTCCCTCCGGCCTGGGCAAGCGCCCCGGGCTCCTGATCATCGACGTCCAGTACCGGACGGTCGGCACCGAACGGATGCCCTTCTGGGATGCCATCAAGGAGTTCCCGACCTCCTGCGGCGATGCGGGCTGGAAGGCGGTGGACAACATCCGGCCCATCCTCGCGCTCTTCCGCGAGCGCAACTGGCCGGTCATCTACCCGTTCGTCGCCCCCAAGGGCAAGCACGACGCCGGCCGGCTGGCCGAGAAGGTGCCGAACATCATGACGGTGCCCGCCCACGGCTACGACTTCGTGAAGGAGGTCGCCCCCGCCGACGGCGATCTGCTCATTCCCAAGCGCCATCCCAGCGCCTTCTTCGGCACCGCGCTGACCAGCTATCTGGTCGATCTCGGCATCGACTCGCTGGTCGTCACCGGCTGCACCACCAGCGGCTGCGTCCGCGGCTCGGTGGTCGACGCCTTCTCGTTCAATTTCAAGGTCGCGGTTCCGGAAGACGCGGTCTACGACCGCAGCGCCGTGTCCCACGCCGTCAACCTGTTCGACATGGCGGCGAAATACGCGGACGTCATGCCGACCGCCGATCTGCTTCGGCAGCTGGAGACGATCCCGGCCCGGACATAAAGCGGCCCCGGCCCATCACCGCCCACAAGAGCCCGGGCCCGGGGGCATCACCAACCACAAAGAATACAGGAAGGCCCACGCATGACGCACAAGACGCATCTCCTGGCGACCGCCCTGATCGCCACCGGCATGGCCTTTGCCGCGGCAACCGCACAGGCCGAAACCGGAGTCTCCAAGGACAGCATCAAGATCGGCATGTTCGGCCCGCTGACCGGCGCCTCCAGCATGTTCGGCTATCCGATCAACAACGGGGCCATCGCGATCTACAAGGAGGTCAACGAGAAGGGCGGCATCCACGGCCGCAAGATCGAGATCGTCCACGAGGACGGCGCCTGCGATCCGGCCAAGACCCGCGCCGCGGCCAAGAAGCTGGTCCACAGCGATCAGGTCTTCATGGTCCATGGCGGCAGCTGCTCCGCCGCGGTCGTCGCCTCGCGCGACGAGTTCGTGAGGAGCAAGGTGCCGTTCATGGTCATGGCGGCGACGCTCGACCGCATCGTCACCCCGGCCAACCGCTACGTCTACACCACCACCCTGCCGTCCAGCGGCGACGGCCGCATCATGTTCGAGTTCGTGAAGACGATCCCCGACGTCAAGCGCGTCGCCATCGTCAAGCACGCCAACGAATGGGCCGACAGCCGCGCCCACGGCATCGACAAGCAGATCACCGCCGCCGGATTCGACTTCGTCGGCGAGATCCAGCTCGACCCCAAGGCGTCGGACGCCACGAGCCAGGTCCTCAAGCTGAAGGATCTGAAGCCCGACGCGGTCATGATGTTCCTCTACCCGGGGGAGAGCGCGGTGTTCCTGCGCGACGCCCGCAAGTACAGCCTGTCGGTTCCGATGGTCGGCGGTACGGTCATCATGGATCTCCAGGATCTGGCGGACCGCGCCGGCAGCGCCGAGGCCGTGGAGACGCTCTACGCCGCTTCGTTCCTGCGCGCCCCGGTCGACGACCCGAGCGTGAAGACCTACGCCGACCTCTACCGCAAGCACTTCCCCAACGACAAGCTGCAAACCCTGTCCTTCTACGGCATGTCGGGCGCCATCACCATCGTCAACGCGCTGGAGAAGGCCGGCCCGGACCTGACCCGCGAGACGTTCATCGACGCGCTGGCCGCGACCAGCAAGGGCGACGCCGGCCCGAGCTACTGTGAGGTCACCTTCACCAAGGACAGCCACCAGGGCTGCACCGACGGCACGATGTGGGCGCTCCGGGGCGGCAAGATCGTGAACGTCGGTCCGAGCTACCGCGAAATCAAGTAACGAGACCCACGCTGGTCTCCGTGGACTGACCGGCGCCCCTGCCCCCCGCGCGGCGACGCGCGGGCGGCGGGACCGGCTTTCCCGCCAGAGGAAGTGGCGATGGAAACATTTACGACACTGGTGATGGCTGGTCTGGCCAATGGCAGTCTTTATGCGCTGGTGGCGCTGGGCCTTGTTCTGATCTACAGAACGCAGGATCTCGTGAACTTCGCCCATGGCGAGGTCCTGATGATCGGCGGCTTCGTCGGCTACACCGCCTTTCAGGTGGCCGGCTTCAGCTACCCGCTGGCCCTCCTCGTCGCGATCGTCTCCTGCGGCCTGCTGGGCGCGCTTCTTGAACGCTTGATTCTGCGGCCGGTCGCCCACCACCACCATATCACCCTGGCGATGGTCACGGTCGGCCTGTCCTTCGCCCTGAAGGGGGCGGCCCGCCTGCCCTTCGGATCGGACATCTACACATTTCCCCCGATGTTCGCCGACGTGCAGTCGATCACCGTCGCCGGCGTGGTCATCACCACCCAGAGCCTGGTGACGATCGTCGCGGCGCTGGTGCTGGGCGGCCTTCTCTTCCTGTTCTTCCGCTCGACCACGCTGGGCAAGCAGATGCGCGCCACCCAGCAGAACCCGACCGGCGCACGGCTGGTCGGCATCAACACCGGACGGGTCTTCTCGATCACCTGGGCGCTCGCCTCGGCGGCCGGCGCCGCGGCCGGCGTGCTCGCCGCCCCGATGACCCTGCTCTACCCGGACGTCGGCACGAACTTCCTCCTCAAGGGGTTCGCCGCGGCCGTGCTGGGCGGCTTCAGCAGCGTTCAGGGGGCCATCGTCGGCGGCCTGCTGATCGGCGTCATCGAGATGGTCTTCGGCGGCTACATCTCCACCGCCTTCCAGCACATCTCGGCCTTCATCGTGATCATGTTCGTCCTTTTCGTCCGTCCGAACGGGCTGTTCGGGCGCATGCAGGTCAAGCGGGTGTAAGGACCATGATTAAGGAACTGACCTGGAAATTCGGCGGCTGCGCGATCCTCGTCGCGCTGGCGGCCCTCCCCTTCGCCACCAACCCTTACGCCCAGTACATCATCAACCTGGCGCTGGTGAACGTGGTCATCACCATCGGCCTCAACGTCCTGCTCGGCTATGCCGGCCAGTTCGCCTTCGCCCACACCGCGCTGATGGGCATCGGCGCCTACACCACGGCGCTGCTCGGCTTCTGGCTGAACCTGTCCTTCTGGATCGCCCTGCCGGCCTCCGGCCTGGTGGCGATGCTGATCGGATCGCTGGGCGCCCTGCCGGCCATGCGCATGAAGAGCGTCTATCTGGCGCTGGTGACGCTGGCCTTCGCCGAGTTCACGGTCTGGGTGCTGACCCAGTGGAAGAGCGTGACGCTCGGCACCGACGGCGTGGCGGTGGATTCGCCCTCGCTGTTCGGCCGCGCCATCGCCGGCGACACCAACGTCTATTACGTGCTGCTGACCATCACCGTCGTCCTCTATCTGGCGGCCAAGCTGGTCGTCGCGTCGCGGCTGGGCCGCGCCATGGTGGCGGTGCGCGAGAACGAGATCGTCGCCCAATGCAGCGGCATCGACGTGCCGCGCACCAAGGCCCTGGCCTTCGCCTTCAGCGCCTTCTACGCCGGCATCGGCGGCGCCATGTTCGCCCTCACCCTCGGCTTCATCGTGCCGGAGAGCTTCGGCCTGCCGCAGCTGATCATCCAGTTCTCCATGGTGGTGATCGGCGGCTTCGCCAGCCTGTTCGGGTCGGTCATCGGGGCCATCGTGCTGACCGGCCTGCCGGAGCTGCTGCGTGATTTCCAGGCGCTCCAGGAAATCATCTACGGGGTGATGCTGGTCGTCTTCGTCCTGCTGATGCCCAAGGGGATCGCCGGGCTGGCCAAGCGCGTCGGCCTGCTCCCCGACGAGCTGCTGGTCCGCGCTTCCGCCCTCCGGAGCCTGCGCCGGGACGCATCGGACGCCGCCCCGACGCCGGCCGCAGCCCAGCCCGCCGCCGCCAAGCCGGCCGTTCAGGGGAGGATGCCGTGAGCGCGGTTCTGCTCGACGTCAAGAACGTCTCCGTCCGCTTCGGCGGCCTGCTCGCGGTCAGCGCGGCCAGCCTCGACATCCGGAAGGGCGAAATCCACGGCGTGATCGGCCCCAACGGCGCCGGCAAGTCCACCCTCTTCAACGCCATCACCGGCCTGGTGACGGCCAGCGACGGCGAGGTCATCCTCGACGGCACGAACCTGACCGCCCTGCCCGCCCACCGGCGGGCCGCCCACGGCCTGCGCCGCACCTTCCAGTCGCTCCAGCTCCTGCCGGAACTGACGGTGCTGGAGAATGTGCTGATCGGCCTGCACCAGGACATCGACGAAGGCCCGTTCTGCGGCCTGTTCCGCAAGCCGCGCAACGCCTTCGACGAGACGGCGGCGGTGGAGCGGGTGCGTGAGACGCTGGCCTTCCTCGGCATCGGGCACGCCCTGCTGAAGCGTCCGCCCGAACTGAGCTTCGCCGAGCAGCGCTACGTCGAGATCGCCCGCGCCCTGGCCGCCCGCCCCAAGCTGCTGCTGCTGGACGAGCCGGTCGCCGGGCTCAGCCCGAACGAGGTCGACGCCTTCAAGGACATGGTGGTCCGGCTGCGCGACGAGTGGGGCATGACGGTGATGCTGGTCGAACACGTGCTGTCGGTCGTTTTCGGCATCTCCGACCGTGTGACGGTGCTGGTCCATGGTGCCGTCATCGCCAGCGGCCTGCCGGACCAGATCGCCCGCAACGAAGCGGTCCGCGCCGCCTATCTGGGAGACCAGGCCCATGCTTGAGATCCGTGGCCTCCGCGCCGGCTATGGTGCGCTGAACGTCCTCCACGGCCTCGATCTGGTCGTCCGCAAGGGCGAGGCGGTCTCGCTCCTCGGCGGCAACGGCGCCGGCAAGACGACAACGCTGAAGACGGTGGTCGGCCTGCTGCGCGGCACCGGCGGCGACGTCCTGCTGGACGGCCGGTCGATCCTCAACCGCCCGTCGCACGCCATCTTCTCGGCCGGCATCGCGCTGGTTCCCCAGGGCCGCGAGATCTTTCCGGACATGTCCGTCGTGGAGAATCTCGAGCTTGGGGCGCTTGCCACCAATCACAGCGCGGACGAGCGCCAGCGGACCATGGAGGAGGTCTTCCAGATCTTCCCGCGGCTGAAGGAGCGCATGCAGCAGCAGGCCGGCACCCTGTCAGGGGGCGAGCAGCAGATGCTGGCCCTGGGCCGCGCGCTGATGTCGCGCCCGCGCATTCTTCTGATGGACGAACCGACCTCGGGCATCGCCCCGCTGGTCATCCAGGAACTGACCCGCATTCTCCGCCAGCTGAACCAGGCCGGACAGACGCTTCTGCTCGTCGAGCAGAACGTGCGCATGGCGCTGGCGGTCACCAGCCGCGCCTACATGCTGCGCAACGGCCAGATCATCCGTGCGCTGCAATCGGCGGACGTCACCGATCCCGAGGCTCTTTTCGAAGAATTCATCGGCTGACCGAACCCCGTTCTGGCCAAGAAACAGGAGGCTTCATGTTTTCCCCGCACCCCAATCCCGACGAACTTCTGACGCCGCGCCCGGAACAGGTCTTCTTCGACGATCCGGCGGTGGACCGCGCCATGGCGATCGTCATGGCCCTCGCCACCGAAGTCTACGTGCTCCGCGACCGCGTCTTCGCCATGGAACGCCAGCTGGCCGCCAAGGGTGCGCTGGACGTCGCGGCCCTCGACGCCGAACCGACCGTTGAGGAGCGGCGCGCCCTTGCCGCCGACCGCGAGGCCTTCGTCACCCACATCATGCACTCCGCCATCGGCCTCCAGTTCTCCAAGGGAGCAAAGGCATGAGCAACTACGCCGAGTACAAGTCGCCGCTCAGCCCGCGCAGCTTTGTCGCCGGGCAGGATTTCATCACCGCCTGCAAGGTCTACTGGCACAAGGGCCTGTTCCCGGCCGTTCGCGACGACTTCGAGCGCCGCGCGGGCCTCAGCGCCAAGCCGGCCGAAACGGTCGATGACATCGCCGCGTTGATGAAGGACAGCCTCGTCTATCAGTATTTCAGCTGGTTCGAGCGCCATCTGCAACGCTACAAGTATTCGGGCCGCTATGGCCTGATCGAGTGGCACAAGCAGAACCGCGAGGCCCTCAACCCGAAGCTGGCCGAGGCGCCGGCGGAGCAGCTCGAACTGCACCCCGACCTCGAAATGCCGAAATACTACGCCAACTGCGACATCCACCAGCATCCCGGCGGCGTCTGGTCGGACGAGCTGGGCGGCCTCATCTACGAGCGCGCCGCCAGCACCACCACGCCGCTGGCCGGCGCCAAGCACGCCGACATGCACGATGCGTTCGTGGACATCATCGCCGGCTACACCGAGGCCCCCGCCCGGATCCTCGACATGGCCTGCGGCTTCGGCAAGACGACCCGGCCGCTGTACGAGCGGTTCAAGGAGGCCGAGGTCACCGGCGTCGATCTCTCCGCCCCCTGCCTGAAGGTCGCCGCCCTGCGCGCCAAGGAGGCCGGTGCGAAGAACGTGACCTTCGTCCAGGCCGACGCGGCCGCCACCGGCTTCGCCGAGGCCAGCTTCGATCTGGTCGCCTCGTCGATGATGCTGCACGAGATGCCGCCTCCGCACGTCGAGAAGACGCTGGCCGAATGCGCCCGCCTCCTCAAGCCGGGCGGCGAGATGATCCATCTCGACTTCTACCATTTCATGTCGCCCTTCCACCGCTTCATCCACTACACGCACGGCCGCCGCAACAACGAGCCGTTCATGGAGCCGCTGGCGGAGATGGATCTGCCGCAACTGCTGACCGATCTCGGCTTCACCGACATCACCATCGAGCCGTTCGCCGAGGAGGAGGGGGTCCTGTCGCCCGAGTTCCGCACCTGGCGCTTCCCCTGGACGGTCATCCGCGCCAAGCGCGCGGCCTGAACGGCCACGCCGGCCGGCCTTTCGCCCGGACATCCGGCCTGCCGGACCGGCTGTCCGGGCGGGGCCCGGCCCCGCCCCGATGCTTCGCCCCGATGCTTCGCCCCGATGCTTCGCCCATGGCGCTTCCAGCGCCGCCCAAAGAGGCGCCGTCCATGACGACTGAGTTCTCCGCCGACTGCCTGCGCCGGATCCGCCGCGGTTTCGTGGACATTGCGGACGGGCAGATCCATTACCGCTGCTGCGGTGCGGGGGCGGCCACGCCGCTGGTCATGCTGCACGGCTCGCCCGGCTCCTCCTTCAGCCTGGTGCCGACCATGCTGCATCTGGGGGAGAAGCGCCGGGTCATCGCCCCCGATCATCCCGGCAACGGCGATTCCACGCCGCCGGCCGTGGAGAACCCCACCATTCCCGATTACGCGGCGGCCCAGGTCGCGGCTCTGGACGCGCTGGGCCTGGAGCGCTTCGACCTCTACGGCTACCACACCGGCGCCAGCATCGCGATCGAGGTCGCGCTGACCCACCCCGGCCGCGTGCGCCGGCTCATCCTCGACGGTCCGTCGCTGTTCACGGCGGAGGAGCGCGACCGCCTGTTCCGCCAGGACCACGCCCCCGCCATCCCGCTGTCGCTGGACGGTTCGCACCTGACCACCGTGTGGTCCATGGTCCGCGACGCCCATGTCTTCTGGCCCTGGTGGGAACGCACCGCCGGCGGCATCCGCGGACGCGGCCTGCCCTCCCCCGCCTTCCTCCACGGCGAGGCGGTCGAGGTGCTGAAGGCGGTCGGCAGCTACCACCTGACCTACCGCGCCGCGCTCGGCTTCGACAAGCGCGCGCGCCTGCCGCGCCTGGCCCTGCCGGTGCTGGTGAGCGCCGGCCCGCGCGACCAGAACGCCAAGGCGCTGCACACGGTCGCGGCGATGATCCCCGGCGCCCGCGCCGCGGACATTCCCGGCCTCGACGACGAGGCCGCCATCGCCGCCTCGGCCGCCGTCTTCGACGATTTCCTGTCGGCCTGACCGGCTCCCGCCGGCAACCCATCACACGAACGGGCGCCTTCAGCCGCAAGGCGCCGGATCACGAGGGACGAGAACATGGCTACGCTGACGCTTCCTGCGGACGAAATCGTAAGGTCGCTGTGCGCCATCGTCGGCAACGACGCGGTGCTCACCTCGGAAAAGGACCGCCGGCACCACGCCATGGATTTCTCGGAGACCGAGGTCGAGTTGCCGATCGCGGTGGTCCTGCCGGAGAAGGCCGGGCAGATCGCCGAGATCGTCAGGCTGGCCGCCGCCAAGGGGGTGGCCGTCACCGCCCGCGGCGGCGGCATGTCCTACACCCGCGGTCACGTCCCGGTGCGCCCCGACACCATCATCATCGACACCGCCCGCCTCAACCGCATCATCGAGATCAACCTGACCGACCGCTACGTCACGCTGGAGCCGGGCGTGCGCTGGTGCGACCTGCGCGAGGCCCTGCGCCCGACCGGCTACCGCGTCCCCTATCTCGGCACCTTGTCGGGCAGCATCGCCACCATCGGCGGCGGCCTGTCGCAGAACGCCACGGGCACCGGCCGCATGACGCTGGCCGAGCATGTCCTGGGGCTCGAAGTCGTGACCGGCGACGGCAGCATCGTCACCACCGGGTCGGCCGCCATCGCCGGCACGGCCCCCTTCTACCGCTATTTCGGCCCCGACCTCAGCGGCCTGTTCCTGTGCGATTCCGGCGCCTTCGGCATCAAGACCAAGGCCACGCTGCTTCTGGAGCCGCGCCCGCGCGTCGCGTTCCGCACCTTCACCTTCGACAGCCACCTCGACCTGATCGCCGCCCAGGCCGAGTTCGGCAAGTCGGGGCTGGTCACCGAATGCTTCGGCTTCGACGGCTATTACCTGGCCGACCTGGCCAAAAGCCCGAAGCCGCCGCCCGGCCAGATGAAGCAGATGATCGCGAACTTCCTGGCCGACAACCCGAACAAGTTCTGGGCGGTGCGCAACCTGCTGCGGGCCTGGCACCCGAGCGGTCTCGGCTTCTTCGCCGGCAAGCCGAACGCGGTCTACACGATCACCGAGGCGCACAGCCAGGGCGCCGCGGAGAGCATGGCCCGCAAGGTGGAGAGGATCGCCCGCCGGCTCGGCGGCAAGACGCTGCCGACCGCCATTCCCATGGGCCTGCGCTACGGTCCCTGGCTGAACGTCGGCGACATCATCGCCACCCCCAAGGGCGAGGTGAATTTCCCGGTCAACGCCAAGTTCCCGGCCTCCCAGGCGGTGTCGGCGATGAAGGCCTTCGACGCCTTCCTTGCCGAGAACAAGGCGTTCATGGACAAGCACGGCATCCGCGTGGTGTGCAACTACTTGATGCACGGTCATTTCTGGGGCCTTGAGGTGGTCATTTACTGGAAACGGCCGTTGAGCGCCTACCGCGCGGCCTTCGCCTCCGACGCCCGCAAGAAATACTATGAGGGCATACCCGACAACCCCGAGGCGACCGCCGCCGCCATCGAGCTGCGCCACCGCGCCGCCCTGCTGTTCCGCGGCCTGGGCTCCCTGCATGTCCAGGTGGCCAAAGCCTATCCCTATCTGGAGCACATGGCGCCGGGCACCCGCCGCCTGATCGAGGGCATCAAGGCGGTGACCGATCCCGAAGGCATCATGAATCCCGGCTCCCTGGGGCTGGGGCATCCGTAAATGGCGCCCCTGCCCTCCCCGGCCCCTTCCCCGGTCCCTTCCCCCACCTGGGCGGGCCGCCGTGTCGCGGTCAGCGGGGCCGGCGGCGGCATCGGCCGGGCGGCGGCCCGCCGCTTCGCCGACGAAGGGGCCTCGGTCGTGCTGATCGACCGCAGCCCCGAGTTGCTGGAGCGGAGCCTGGACGACATCCGGCGCGGCCCGGGCGGCGGCGGAGCGGTGCGGGGCGTCCTCTGCGACCAGACCTGCGCCGACGACATCGGCCGGGCGGTGGCGGAAACCGGCCCGGTGGACGTCTTCGTCAACAGCGCCGGCATCGTCCTGCGCAAGCCGCTGCTCGACACCGGTTTCGACGAGTTCGACCGTGTGCTGCGGGTCAACGTGACCGGCTGCGTGGCGATGGCCACCGGCATGGCGAGGGCGATGATCGCCGGGGGCGGGGCCGGGGGCGGGGGCGGTGTGATCGTCAACGTCGGCTCGCAGCTCGGCTTCATGACCGGCGTCGACCGCGGCGCCTACAGCGCCAGCAAGGCGGCTCTCGCCCAGTTCACCCGGACCGCCGGGCTGGAATGGATCCGGCTGGGGGTGCGGGTGGTGTCGGTCGCCCCGGGGCCGGTGGATACGCCCATGACCGCCGATCTGCGGGCCGACGCCGACGGTCTGGCGGCTCTCACCGCGCGCATGCCGATCGGCCGCATGATCGAGGCCGACGAGATCAGCCGGATCATCCTCTTCCTCGCCTCACCGGCGGCGGCGGCGATCGTCGGCCAGACGCTGGTGGCCGACGGCGGCTGGATGCTCACCTGATGCGGACGCGGGCCGGTTCAAGGCCGCGTCCACCCAAGACAGCAATCACAGGACAGGGAGATGGCTTCCACGATGACGCAGGCATCCACCGAGACCACCGTCTTCCGGCCCTCGCCGGCGTGCCGGCTGGCGGACCATGATCGCCTTCACCGCTTCATGAAGCAGGACGGCGTCGATGCCGTCTGCCTCAAGGAGGATGGCCACCTCTATTACCTGTCGGGCCACGCCCCGGACAGCTCGCTCTGCCACTTCTATGACGACTGGGCCTGCGCCTTGATGATGGGCGACGAGCCCGGCCACGGCATCCTGTTCGTCCCCGATTACGATCTGGCCTATCAGGTGACGCGGCCGACCTGCCTGCCCGAACTGCGGGTCTACGGCTCGGAATGGTCGAGCGCGGCGTCCCTGATGAAGGAAATCCACGCCGGCGTCGGCATCGAGACCGAGCTGCGCGCGCCGTTGCGCGACCTGTTCGAGCGCACCCGCCCGTCCATGTCGCAAAGCCTTCAGGGCGGCATCGCCAAGGCGCTGAAGGAGACCTTCGGCGACCGCGTCCTGACGGTCGCCTGCGACGACCTGCGTTTCGGCGCCCGCCTGGAGGCCGCCGCCGATGGCCGCCTTCGGGTCATCGACGCCCAGCCGCTGATGCGCCGCGTCCGTGCCGTCAAGACCGAAGCGGAGATCGACATCCTGCGCGACGCCGGCTACATCAACGACGACGCCCTGGTCGGGGCCGCCGCCGGAATCCGCGAGAACGGTCCGTGGGGCGACATGGTGCAGGGCTATCGCCGCGTGCTGGCCGAGCGTGGCGCCAAGCCTCTGGGCGAACGCGGCATGCTGTTCAACGGCGGCCCGGACGGCGGCTTCGTGCTCGACCACGACTATGTGGAGCGCAAGACCTTCCGGCGCGGCGACACGGTTCTTCTCGACGCCATCTGCACCTACCGCGGCTATCACGCCGACATGGCCCGCACCGCCGTGATCGGCGAGCCTTCGCCCATGCAGCGCCGCATGTACGCGGCCGTGCACGAGACGCTGGCCACCGTCGAGGACGCCGTGCGCCCGGGCGCCATGACCGACGAACTGACCGGGCTGGCGGTGCAATCCATGCAGAAGCATGGCTTCAACCCGAAGCTGACCACCCTGGTCTTCCACCCGATCGGGCTGGAGGTCTTCGACTATGCCGAAGCCGGCCATGCCTTCGGCAACTGGGCGATCGAAGAGAACGCGGTCATCAACTTCGAGGTCTTCTACCGCGACCCGCAGGAGGGCGGCATGCATCTGGAAGACAGCATCGTCGTCCGCCCGCAGGGCATCGAGCGCCTGAGCCGCCTGTCGCGCGACCTGATCGTCGTTGCGGCCTGAACCGGCTTCGCCCGCCTCCGGGCAACATTGCAGGAGCAGTCAGTTGAGCAAGGTCGTGATTCGCCGTGCCTTCGCCGATCTCGCCGATGGCCAGGTCCACTACCGCCACGCGGGCGAGCCGCGCGCCGGCGCCCTTCCCCTTCTCATGCTTCACCCCTCGCCGGGCTCGTCGCGCCAGCTGGAACCGTTGATGACGGAACTGTCGCGGACCCGCCGGGTCCTGGCCCCCGACACCCGCGGCAACGGCGACAGCACGCCGCTGCCGCTGGCGCAGCCCGAGATTGCCGACTATGCCCGCGCCACGCTCGCCTTCATGGATGCGGCGGGCATCGAGCGCGCGGACCTCTACGGCGCGCACACCGGTGCGTGCATCGCGGCCGAGCTGTCGCTGCTCGCGCCCGGCCGGGTGGGACGCCTCGTGATCGATGGCATGGGCCTCTATTCGGCCGCCGACCAGGACGAGCTGCTCGCGGTCTACGCGCCGGAGGTCCGGCCGGACCTGGGCGGCTCGCACCTTCTATGGGCCTTCATGTTCTGCCGGGACCAGTTCCTGTTCTGGCCCTGGTTCAAGCGCGAGGCCGCCCATCTCCGGAATGTGGGGCTTCCCTCGGCCGAGACGCTGCACGCCTTCTCGCTAGAGGTGCTGAAGTCCATCAGCACCTATCACCTCGCCTACCGGGCCGCGTTCCGCTACCCCAGGCGTGACCGGCTGCCCCGCATCACGGTCCCGGCGCTGGTCGTCTGCTCGCCGGAGGACATGCCGTTCCCGTATCTCGACGAAGCGGCATCGCTCGTGCCGGGAGGCAGCCGGCGGGTCATCCCGGATCCCCGCACACCGGAGGGTGCGGCCGGCGCCGCCGCCGCCATCGCGGCCTTTCTCGATGGGCAAGGCGGGGAGCCGCCCGGAAGCCCCCTCTGATCGAGGCCCCGCCCTCCCTCCGCCTCGCGGGGGGAGGGCGGGGACGGGGGTATGGGACCGCGTCAGCCGGCGGCCAGAGCCGCCGCGTGGTGGTGCAGGTGGTCGTCGATGAAGCTGGCGATGAAGAAGTAGCTGTGGTCGTAGCCGGGCTGGAGGCGCAGGGTCAGCGGATGGCCGGTGGCGGCGGCGGCCTGACGCAGGGTGTCGGGCTTGAGCTGGGTTTCAAGGAAATCGTCGCTGTCGCCCTGGTCGATCAGGATGGGCAGCCGCCCGGTGGCGCCGGCGATCAGCGCGCAGCTGTCCCACGCGCGCCAGCGCCGGCGGTCGGCCCCGAGATAGCGGCTGAACGCCTTCTCGCCCCACGGGCAGTTCATCGGATTGGCGATCGGCGCGAAGGCCGACACCGACCGGTAGCGGCCGGGGTTGCGCAGCGCGCAGACGATGGCGCCGTGCCCGCCCATGGAATGACCGGCGATGGCGCGCCGGTCGGTGACGGGAAACGCCCGCTCGACCAGGGCCGGCAGCTCTTCCACCACATAATCGTGCATGCGGTAGTGCCGCGCCCACGGCTCCTGCGTGGCGTTGACGTAGAAGCCGGCGCCCAGCCCGAAATCCCAGGCGCCGTCGGGGTCGCCGGGGACGTCGGGACCGCGCG
>JAEZHQ010000408.1 GCA_023416455.1 Pseudomonadota bacterium
GCCCGGTGCAGGCCCCGGCGCAGGATCTCGACGCCCGCATCGACCAGATCCTGAACATCCACGGCACGGCCTACGCCTCGGTCCAGGACGAGGTCACCGAGCTGGCCGGCCACGCCGTGGAGGCCAACGAGACCGAGCAGGAGGTCCAGAACATCGCCATCGCCGTGCTGAAGCTGACCGGCCGCACCGCCGACGCCGTCGGCCACCGCGACGCCGCGGCGACGGCGCGGCTCGTGCGCGACAGCGCGGCTCTGGAAGGGACCATGGCGCGGCTGCCGATTCCCCCGCTGATCCAGGACGACATGATCGACGCCATGACCAGCTGGCGGAGCAGCCTGGCCCAGGCCGCCGACGGGCTCGCCCGGCAGGAGGCGATGATCGCCGAGATGGACGTCGACGCCGAGACCATGGCCGCGGGCGCGCACGCGCTCAACGACGTTTTCCGCAGCCACGCCGACGGCATCAGCGCCTTCCTGCGCCAGATCCTGGTGCTTGGGGCCACCGCGGGGCTGCTGCTGGCCGGCTCGGCCGCCGTCCTCGTCGCCCGCTCCATCACCCGCCCCATCAACCGCCTGCAACGCCAGATGGTCCATCTGGCCGGCAATCCCCTGGCCACCGGCATCAGCGACACCGAGCGCCGCGACGAGCTGGGCGCCATGGCGCGCGCCGTCCGGCACTTCGTCACCGAGATCAACCAGCGGGAGACCGCCCTGCATCAGGCCAAGGACCAGGCGGTGGAGGCGACCCTCGCCAAATCGTCCTTCCTGGCGATGATGAGCCACGAGATCCGCACGCCCATGAACGGCGTGACCGGGATGGCCGAGATGCTGGGGCAGACCGACCTGACCGACGAGCAGCGCGGCATGCTCGGGATCATCCGGTCCTCGGCGCAGTCGCTGCTGACGATCATCAACGACATCCTCGACTTCTCCAAGATCGAGGCGGGGAAGCTGGAGGTCGAGGCCATCCCCTTCTCCCTGGCGGAGGTGGTGGAGGACACCGCCGACCTGGTGACCGGCCGCGCCGAGGAGAAGGCGTTGCGGCTGGTGGTCGACATCGGCGACGGCATCCCCGGCCGGTTGCTGGGCGACCCGACCCGGCTGCGCCAGGTGCTGATCAACCTCGCCGGCAACGCCATCAAGTTCACGGAAGCCGGCCACGTCACGCTGCGGGCCCGCCGGGTGGCCGATGCCGGAGGCGCCGACGGAGGCGGGGGCGCCGGGCCGGACCGGGCGACGGTGCGCTTCGAGGTGGCCGACACCGGCATCGGCCTGTCGCCGGAGCAGCGGGCGCGGCTGTTCCAGCCGTTCCAGCAGGCCGACAGCTCGACCTCGCGCCGCTTCGGCGGCACCGGGCTGGGCCTGACCATCTGCCACCGGCTGTGCACCATCATGGGCGGCCGCATCGGCGTGGAATCGATCCCGGGCGCCGGCTCGACCTTCTGGTTCGAGCTGCCCTTCCCGGTCGTCGAGGCGGCGCCGGAGGCCCCGCCGGCCGCCATCGACGACATCCGGGTGGTGGCCGTCGGCTTCTCCGGCCCCGGGCGCGAGGCGCTGGCCGGCATCCTGCGGGCAGGCGGGGTGGGCGCCGTCGCCTGGACGGATTACGGGGACGACGTGCCGGGGCGGATCGCGGCGGAGTCGGCCGGAGCCGACCAGGGCGTGGCGGTCATCCTCCACGAGACCGGCGGCACCGACGCCGCCCTGGCCTGCGGGCGGCGCGTCGTCGAGGCCGGCATCCTGCCCCCGCCGAAGGTGATGCTGGCGGCGTCGCGGCTGCTGGTCTCGACCCTGGACGAGGCCGACCGCGTCGGGCTCTTCTGCGCCCTGACCCTGCCGGTGCGCCGCCGCCGGCTGTGGCAGGCCCTGGCCGCCGCCCTCGGCCGGGCCAGCCTGGAACGGCGGCGGGGTGCCGAGGACGGGGATGCCGCCGGATGGGCGCCGCCCCCGGCGGACGAGGCGGCGGCGGCGGGCTGCCTGATCCTGGTCGCCGAGGACAACCCGATCAACCAGGTGGTGATCCGGCGCATGCTGGACCAGCGCGGCTACGCCATCGAGATGGCCGACAACGGGGCGCAGGCGCTGGAACGGTACCGGCCGGGGCGCCACGGGCTGCTTCTCACCGACTTCCACATGCCGGAGATGGACGGCTTCGCCCTGACCGCGGCGATCCGCGCCGGCGAGGCGGCGGCCGGCGGCGGGCGGCTGCCGATCGTGGCGCTGACCGCCGACGCCCTGCCGGGCACCCGCCAGCGCTGTCTGGAGGCCGGGATGGACGGCTACCTGACCAAGCCGATCGACGCCCGGCAGCTCGCCGAGACGCTGGACCGCGTCCTGCCCCAGGCGCGGGCGCTGCGCCGCCCGGCCCGCCCGCAACCCGCCGCTCCGGCGGCGCGGGGCTGGCGCGACGCCGAGATCGACCCGGCGATCTTCGACACCGCCCAGCTCGCCCGGAACTTCGCGGCCGACGACCCGGAGGCGCTGCGCTTCCTGGCGGCCTTCCTGGAGATGACGCCGGGGCTGATCCGGACGGCCGGGGAGGGTATGGAGGGCGGCGACGCGGCGGCGGCGCGCGACGCCGTCCACACCTTGAAGGGGGCGGCGCTGTCGATCGGCGCGGCCCGGCTGGGGCAGCTGGCCGCCGACGCCCAGGACTGCCTGGACGGGGGAGACCTCGACACCGCCGCCCTGCTGGTCGGGCTTCTGGCGCCGACCCACGACGAGCTGGTCGCGGCGACCGCGGCCATGCGGGGCGCCGCCGTCCCGTCGCCATGAAACCGCTCCACGGAACAGAAGGTTTGGAGAGCGCCCGTGTGCGTCCGAGTCAACGCACGGCGCTCTGAAGAGGAAGGAAGGAGGCCATGGCCGGCATCGATTATTCCAAGCTGCGGATCCTCGTCGTCGAGGACGACGGCTTCACCCGGTCCCTGATCCGCAAGGTGCTCAAGGACATCGGGGTGCGCTCGGTGGCGGAGAGCAGCAACGGCAAGGACGGGCTGATGGAGGTCGTGCGCACGCGCCCCGACGTGGTGTTCTGCGACATCCACATGGCGCCGATGAACGGGCGGCAGTTCCTCCAGGCGGTGCGCGGCATCAAGGTCAAGGACGTCGACAAGACCCCGGTCATCTTCCTGACCGCCGACGCCGACATCGGTCACGTCCGCTTCGCCAAGGAGCACAACGTCAGCGGCTACCTCGTCAAGCCGATCAGCCTGATCAAGCTGCGCGACAGCATCGACATCGCCGTCTCCGGTCGGGAGGCGCCGTGACCGCGTCCCGCGCCGGCCGCTCCCGCCGACCGCCACCTGCGGATCCGGGCTGCGGACCCCCTTTCGCGTTTGGGAAAATTATGAAATCATGCTCCATTGCCGTGCCTTGATGCTGGTGGCTTCACGCCCGTGCCGGGTTCCGCGGAGCCGTCCATGGGGACGAAGACGATGCCGCCGCCGCCTGCGCAGACCAATGCCCAGCCCATGGTTCCGGATGGCGATGACGGACGGCTGGCCACGATCCTGGACGTCATCGAGCGATTGTCCTTCACCCGCGACCTGGCCGGGGTGATGGCCGTGGTGCGCGCCTCGGCGCGCCGCCTGACCGGCGCCGACGGCGTGACCTTCGTCCTGCGCGAGGGCGACCTGTGCCACTACGCCGAAGAGGACGCCATCAGCCCGCTGTGGAAGGGGCAGCGCTTCCCGATGGAGCGCTGCATCTCGGGCTGGGCGATGATGACCGGGCAGCCCGCGATCATCGAGGACATCTACGCCGACCCGCGCATCCCGCATGACGCCTACCGCCTGACCTTCGTGCGCAGCCTCGTCATGATGCCGGTCGGCGCGCCGGATCCGGTGGCGGCCATCGGCGCCTACTGGGCACGGCGGCGCATGCCGACCGAGGAGGAGGTGGCCGTCCTCCACGCCCTGGCCCGGTCGACCGGGCTGGCGCTCAGCAACGTGCGCCTCTACCAGTCCCTGGCCGACGCCGTGCGGCGCGCCAACAGCGCCGCCGAGGACGCCAAGGCACAGGCGGTCGACCTGTCGCAGGCCAACGCGACCCGCACCCGCTTCCTGGCGGCGGCCAGCCACGACCTGCGCCAGCCGGTCCAGGCGCTGGTGCTCAGCACCGCCGCCCTGGCGGGCCACGTCGCGCCGGACGGGCAGCTCCATTTCGCCAACATCGAGCGTGGCCTGGGTGTGCTGCGGACCCTGCTGGACGGCGTTCTCGACCTGAGCAAGCTCGACGCCGGCCAGGTCCGCCCGCAGATCGAGGACATTCCGCTCGCCGACCTGCTGGCCCACGCCGAGGCGGCCTTCCGCAGCGCCGCCGAGGCCAAGGGGCTGCGCTGGCGGGTCGAGACCGGCGAGGGCGCGCCGGCCGTGCAGACCGACCGCGTCCTCATCTCCCGGATCCTCCACAACCTGATCGACAACGCGCTGAAATACACCGACAGCGGCGAAATCCGCATCGCCTGCCGCGAGCGGGGCAACACCCTGACCATCGACGTGGCCGACACCGGCCGCGGCATCCCGCCGGCCGCGCTGGGCGAGATCTTCAAGGAGTTCTTCCAGGTCCACGACCTCGGCCGCGATCACGGGCTGGGGCTGGGGCTGTCGATCGTGAAGGCGCTGGCCGACCTGCTCGGCCACCGCGTCACGGTGGCCTCCGAGGTCGGCGCCGGCACCACCTTCAGCGTGGAGCTGCCGCTCACCTGGAACCGTCCCCCGCCGGCCTTCGCCTCGGCCGCCTCCTTCGAGGCCGCGGGCCTGCTGGCGGTGCTGATCGAGGACGATGAGATGGTGCGCACCAGCCTGGAGGCGGTCTTCCGCCAGTGGGGGTTCGACATCGTCGGCGCCGGGTCCGGGGAGGAGGCCCTGGAGCGGCTGCGCGCCGACGGCCGGGTGCCGGACCTCGTCCTGTCCGACTACTGGCTGGGGTCGGAGTGCCTGGGTATCCAGGCGATCGAGGCGATCGAGGCGCTCGTCGGCCGCCGCGTCCCGGGGATCGTGCTGACCGGCGACACCGATCCGGGCTGCGATCTCGACGCCGCGGCGCGCGGCTACGAGGTGGTGCGCAAGCCGGTCATGCCGCAACGGCTCCACGCCGTGGTCGCCCGCCATCTGGCACGGTGAGCGCCCGCGCACCGTCCAGGTCTCGTCCTGGCCCTGGCCTTGCGCATACCGGCCGGCGGAGCGACGAAAGCGGGAATGTTTTTCCGTCGCCGCCCAAAAAAGGATTCCTTATGATCGGAAGGGCAACCATCAGGTTCGTCTCTTCCGGGAATTTCCCATGGACGCCAGCGTATACGCGCACTCCGTTTCAGGGCGATGCGAAGGCGTATGGGAGCCGTTGCGTCATCATTCGATGGCGGTGGCGGCGCAGGCCGCCATCCTGGCTGCGCCGTTCGGCGGCGAGGCGGTGGCCCGGGCCATGGGAGCCCTGCATGACGTGGGCAAGGCCAGCCCGGGGTTTCAATCCTACATTCGGGGACAGGGTCGCGGCGTCGATCATTCCACCGTCGGTGCGGTGATCGCGCTCAGCCGCTATGGGGCGGCTCTCGGCCGCGTGATGGCGTTCGGAATCGCCGGGCATCATGCCGGCCTCGCCAACGGCTGCGTGTCCGGCGGCGGCCTTACCTCCCTGACCGAGCGGGTGGCGGGGCGCACCCCGGACCGGCTGGCGCCGGAGCAGGATGTGGCGCCGCCCACCGTGAGCCTGTCGGCGCCCGTCCTGTCGGAAGGCTTCACGCACGGCTTCTCCATGCCGTTCCTGATCCGGATGCTGTTCTCCTGCCTGGTCGACGCCGACCGTTTGGAAACGGAGCGCTTTTACGCCCGCGTCACCGGGGAGGCGGTCGAGCGGGGCTGCCCGCTGACCGTCGGGGAGCTGCGCGGGCGGCTCGACCGCCATCTGTCCGGGTTCGAGGGCAAGGCGGATCCGGTCAACGCCCTGCGGGCGGAGGTGCTGGCTGCGGTGAGGGCCGGTTCGGACCGGACGCCCGGGCTGTTTTCCCTCACCGTGCCGACCGGCGGCGGCAAGACGCTGGCGTCCCTCGCCTTCGCGCTGGACCATGCGGTGAAGCACGGTTTGCGCCGGGTCATCTACGTGATCCCCTTCACCTCCATCGTCGAGCAGACCGCCGCCGTCTTCCGCGAGGCGCTCGGCGACGACGACGCCGTTCTTGAGCATCACAGCGGCTTTGATGCCGGATCGCCGGGCAAGGCGCCGCCCTCGGCCGGCAGCCCGGACGACGAGGCGCCGGACGGCGCCGCCAAGCTGCGGCTGGCGGCCGAGAACTGGGACCGTCCGGTCGTCGTCACCACCGCCGTGCAGTTCTTCGAGAGCCTGTTCTCCAACCGGCCCTCGTCCTGCCGCAAGCTGCACGCCATCGCCGGATCGGTGGTGATCCTGGACGAGGCGCAGACCCTCCCCCTGACTTTGTTGCGGCCCTGCCTGGAAGCCCTGCGGGAGTTGGCGCGCGGCTACCGCAGCTCGGTGGTGCTGTGCACCGCGACCCAGCCGGCGGTGACGGTGGAGGCCGGCTTCGCCGGAGGGCTGGAGCGTGTGCGGGAACTCGCCCCCAACCCGCCCGAACTGTACCGGCGCCTGAAGCGGGTGACGGTCCGCCGGATCCCGGAACCGCTCGATGACGAGGCGCTGGCGGAGCGCCTGGCGGCGGAGCCGCAGGCCCTGTGCATCGTGAACAACCGGCGGCACGCGCGCGACCTGCTGCGCCGCATCGCGGGGGAGGAGGGGGCGCGGCACCTGTCCACCTGCCTG
Source organism: Pseudomonadota bacterium (assembly GCA_023416455.1). GTDB lineage: Bacteria > Pseudomonadota > Alphaproteobacteria > Azospirillales > Azospirillaceae > Azospirillum. The sequence goes on from JAEZHQ010000408.1 coordinate 6,774, forward strand.
TGCGCGGCGCACCGCCGGGCCGAACTGGCGGCGATCCGCCGCGACCTGACGGCCGGGCGGCCGGTCCGCCTGATCGCCACGCCGCTCGTCGAAGCCGGGGTCGATTTCTCCTTTCCGGTGGTCTACCGGGCGATGGCCGGCCTCGATTCGATCGCCCAGGCGGCGGGCCGCTGCAACCGCAACGGCGACCTGCCGGAGCCGGGCCGGGTCTTCGTCTTCACCAGCCCGGAGGGCGAGACCCGCAGGCCGCCGCCCGAATTGCGGCGGTTCGCCGAGGTGGCGGCCAGCGTTCTGCGCGATCACGACGACCCGCTGGCGCTCGACACCCTGAGGGCCTATTTCCAGCGCCTCTATTGGCAGCACGGGCCGGAGGAGCTGGACGCCGCCCTGGTGGGGGAGGGACAGCGGCCGACATGCGGCATCCTGAAGGCGCTGAGCCTCTACCAGCGCGAATGCGACTACCCCTTCGCCGACATCGCCCGGGCGTTCCGGATCATCGATTCCCCCCTGGTGCCGGTGATCGTCCCCTACCGGCCGGCCGAGGATCCGGACGTCGTCACCCGGCTGCTGGAGCGTTTGCGCCATGTGCCGGCAACCAGGACGGGCGGCATCGCGCGGGCTTTGCAGCCCTATCTGGTGCAGATCCCGCGCGCCGCCCGGAATGGGCTTCTGGCCGCCGGAGCCGCCGGGCGTGTTCGTGGCGATGAGCTGGGCGACCAGTTCGTGGCGCTGCTGAACGGGGATCTCTACCAGCCCGACGTCGGGCTGGATTGGGAGGAACCGACCTACCGGAAAACCGAAACCTGCATGTTCTGAGCGGGAACTGCGGGAAGCGGCGGACCGCCCGGGTCCGCCCACTCATTGCACAACCTTATGGGAAGGCGTGAGACGCTATGTTTCAATCCACGGCTTCCGGTGCCGACACGCCCAACCTGTCCAGATCGTGCGCCGTTTCATACCGGCGGCGCATGAACACTTCCATTGAGCGCCGCCGGTAAAACCCGACAGATCAATGCGGTAGCATTGATCGCGAGGGTGATACGGACGACGCCTTCAGGCGCCGTCCGTATCAGGCGTCCGTCCGCTCATGGTGTCGGTGGTGTATCCCAGGTTGAGCAACGGAACCTGATTGACAGGGCCGTCCGCCTGTAAAATAGTAAATCCCCCAAATTAACACAACCAATGACGCGCCTTGACCGGGCTCTCCCACCTTTTCCAGGCGATTAGAAAGGAGGCGTGGATGCGGAAAGCCCGGGATACGGGACACGAGCCATAAGATGTGCGTCCGGGCGCAGCCCGATGCCAAGCGTCCTGAGCGATGCCGCGCCGGTTCGGCCCGGGCAGGGGAAGCCTTGTGCCTGTGCCGCACCTGAAGAACGCGGCCGGCTCGCGAAAATTCCAATGATGAGGCAGAGCCAATGGCCTACGGCGTCAAGCTCCATGTGTGGGGCGACCGTGCATGCTTCACGCGCCCGGAAATGAAAGTCGAACGGGTCTCCTACGACGTCATGACGCCGTCGGCGGCCCGCGGCATCCTGGAGGCGATCCACTGGAAGCCGGCCATCCGCTGGACGGTGGACGCCATCCACGTGCTGAAGCCCATCCGCTTCCAGTCCGTCCGCCGTAACGAGGTCGGATCCCGTGTTCCCGCCGGCGCCGTCCGCAAGGCGATGAAGGCCGGGGCGGTGCAGGATCTGCGCATGGTGGCGGAGGAGAACCGGCAGCAGCGCGCCGCCACGCTGCTCGTGGACGTCGCCTACGTCATCGAGGCCCATTTCGACCTGACCGACCGGGGTGAGGGGGATGATTCGGCGGCCAAGCACCTCGCCATGTTCAACCGCCGCGCCGCGCAGGGGCAGTGCTTTCAGCAGCCCTGCTTCGGGGTGCGGGAATTCCCGGCGCACTTCGCGCCGGTGGAGGACGGCTTCCCGCCGTCCGCACTGCCGGACGACCAGCGTGACCGCGATCTCGGCTGGATGCTGCTCGACATCGAGCATGAGCGCGACAGCCGGATCGGCAACCAGCATTGCTGCACGCCGACCTGCACCCCGCTGTTCTTCCGCGCCGCGTTGAGGGGTGGGGTGCTGGCGGTGCCGCCGCGGGATTCGGTCGAGGTGCGGTCATGACCGTGCTCGCCGCGCTGAACGGCTGTTACGACCGGCTGGCGGACCGCGGCGACGTGCCGCCGTTCGGCTATTCGGTCGAACGCATCGCCCATGTCATCGTCCTGTCCCCGGCCGGCGAGCCGCTGGAGGTCCTGACCTGGCAGACCATGTCCGGCAGGAAGCCGGAACCGCGCCCGACGGTGGTGCCGCAATCCTTCAAGCGGCCGGGCGTCACGCCGCGCTCCTTCTTCCTGTGGGACAACACGGAGTTCCTGCTCGGCCTCGGCCTCGACAAGGCCACGAAGCAGCGCATCGCCTTTCCGGCCAAACGGACGGCCTTCCAGACCCTGCACCGCAGGCTGCTGGCCGGGACCGAGGATGCCGGACTGCGGGCGCTGCTCGGCTTCCTCGACGCCTGGTCGGAGGAGGCGTTCGCGGCCTCGCCCTTCACCGATGCGATGCTCGACCAGAACATGGTGTTCATGCTGGACGGCGACCGCACCGAATCCGGGCAGCCGCGCTTCCTGCACGACCGCGCCGCGGCCCGCCGGATCTGGGAACGGCAGGTCGCCGACGGGGCCGGGGGCGAGAGCCTGTGCCTCGTGACCGGAGAGCGGCAGCCGGTGGCCCGCCTCCACCCCGCCATCAAGGGGGTGATGGGCGCCCAGACTTCCGGCGCCTCCATCGTCTCGTTCAACAACGACGCCTTCACCTCCTACGGCAAGGAGCAGGGGTTGAACGCCCCGGTTTCGGAGGCCGCCGCCTTCGGCTACGGCACGGCGCTGAACGCCCTGCTGGCGCGCGGGAGCGGCAACCGCTTGCAGGTCGGCGAGGCGACCGTCGCGTTCTGGGCCGACAGCTCGGGTGGCGAGGCAGCGGCGCAGGAGGCCGAAAAGCTGTTCCACGATTTGCTCGAACCGCCCCCGCTCACCGACGCGGAGGAGGCGCAGAAGCTCAAGGACAGCCTGCTTCCCATCTCCCAAGGGCGCCCGCTGCGCGAGATCCGGCCGGGGCTGGACGAGCGGACCCGCTTCTTCATCCTCGGCCTGTCCCCCAACAACGCCCGGCTGTCGGTGCGCTTCTGGCTGGAGGACGATTTCGGCGCGATCGCCAGGAACATCGGCCGGCATTGGCACGATCTGAGGATCGAGCCGCCGCCCTGGCGCACCCTGCCGTCGGCCTGGGCTCTGCTGCGCGAAACCGCCCTGATGGGCAAATCCGACAATGTGGCCCCGCAGCTGGGCGGAGAGATGATGCGCGCCATCCTCACCGGCGGCCGCTACCCCCGCAGCCTGTTGTCGGCGGTCATCACCCGCATGCGTGCCGGCGATCCGGTCAACGGCGCCAAGGCGGCCATCTGCAAGGCCTGTCTCAACCGCGACCCCCGTCCGGGATCGAAGAAGGAGGAGCTTCCCGTGAGCCTGAACCGAGACGAGGCGAGCCCCGGCTACCGGCTGGGCCGCCTGTTCGCCGTGCTGGAGGGCGCCCAGCGGGCGGCGCTCGGCACGGTCAACGCCACCATCCGCGACCGCTATTTCGGCGCGGCGTCGGCGACCCCGGCCAGCGTCTTCCCCATGCTGCTGCGCAACAGCACGCATCATCTGGCGGTGCTGCGCAAGGGCGACAAGGCCAAGCTCGGCGGCTGGTTCGAGGGGGAGATCGGCCAGATCCTGGGCGGACTCGACGCCGCCTTCCCGCGCTCCCTGCGCATCGAGGATCAGGGGCGTTTCGCCATCGGCTACTACCACCAGCGCTACGGCGGCAAGTCCGGGGCCGCATCCGACGCCCCCGTTCCCGACACGATCGTCTCCGACACGATCGTCTCCGACATGACCGCCCCCGACACGACCGACTCCGAGGATTGAGCCATGCCCGCCATCGATGCGCCCGCCGCCGAAAGCCGTCCCATCCGGAACCGCTACGAGTTCGTCTATCTGTTCGACGTCACCAACGGCAATCCCAACGGCGACCCCGACGCGGGCAACCTGCCGCGGCTGGATCCGGAAACCAACCAGGGCCTGGTGACCGACGTCTGCCTGAAGCGCAAGATCCGGAACTTCGCCGCCCTCAGCCGCGACGGCGATCCGCGCTACGGCATCTACGTCCAGGAAGGCGCGATCCTCAACGAGAAGCACCGCGCCGCCTACGTGGCCGGCCGTCCCGGCGACAAGGAGGTGGCCGCCGCCAAGAAGCTGTCGCCGAAGGGCGCGGAGGAGGAGAAGGCCGTCCGCCAGTTCATGTGCGACAATTTCTTCGACGTCCGCAGCTTCGGCGCGGTGATGAGCACAAGCATCAACTGCGGCCAGGTCCGGGGGCCGGTGCAGATGTCCTTCGCCCGCTCCGTCGAGCCGATCCTGCCGCTGGAGGTCTCCATCACGCGGATGGCCGCCACCTCCGAGAAGGAGCTGAAGGAGCGCAAGGAGGGCGAGGCGGCGGAGGACGAGCGCCGCGACAACCGCACCATGGGCCGCAAGCACATCGTGCCCTATGGCCTGTACCGCAGCCATGGCTACATCTCGGCCAGCCTGGCGGAAAAGACCGGCTTCGACGAGGCCGATCTCGACCTGCTGTGGACCGCGCTGGAGCGGATGTTCGACCATGACCGCTCGGCCGCCCGGGGCGAGATGGCGGGACGCAGGCTGTTCCTGTTCCGGCACGACAGCGTGCTGGGCAACGCCCCGGCGCACCGCCTGTTCGACCTCGTCACCGTGAAGCGCCGCTTCCAGGACGAGGATTACGAGATCGGTGGCCCCAACACCGACAACCTGCCGCCGGCCCGCCGCTTCGCCGACTACGCGGTGTCGGTGAACCCGGCCGGCCTGCCCGGCGGCGTCACGCTCATCGAGAAGTTCTGACCGGGGCGCTCCAACAGGAAAGGCCGGCCGCATGGACGAGGATGATCTTCTCCCGCTGTCGGCCCTTCAGCACCACCTGTTCTGCCCGCGCCAGTGCGCCCTGATCCATGTCGAGCGGCAGTGGCAGGAGAACCGCTTCACCGCGGAGGGCCGGCTGCTGCACGAGGGCGTGGACGCCGGCGGGCGGGAAAGGCGCGGCGCGGTCCGCACCGTCCGGTCGATGCCGCTGCGGTCGTTCCGCCTCGGCCTCGCCGGGGTGGCCGATGTGGTCGAGTTGCATGGGCCGGAGCGCCGCCCGTTTCCGGTGGAGCACAAGCGTGGCCGGCCCAAGGCCCATCGCGCCGACGAGGTTCAGCTCTGCGCCCAGGCCATGTGCCTGGAGGAGATGTTCCGCACCGACATCGCGGAAGGCGCGCTGTACTACGGCGAAAGCCGGCGGCGCCTTCCCGTGATCCTCGACGGTGCGTTGCGCGATCTGACCGGGCGGACGGCCGCGGCGGTGAGGGATATGATCGCTCAGGGGCGGACGCCGCCGCCGGTCTACGACGCCCGAAAATGCCAGGGCTGCTCGATGCTCGACCTTTGCCGCCCCCAGCGCCTGAGCCGTCCGCCGGCGGTGGCCCTCTGGCTGGCCCGCCAACTGGACGAGCCGGCGGATGATGACGAGCCGGACGAAGGACAGGCGCCGCAGGATCGGAGACGGAAGCGAGGAGGGGGCTGATTCCATGCGGCGGCATCTGAACACCTTGTTCGTCACCACGGACGGTGCGTGGTTGCGCAAGGACGGCGCCAACATCGTGGTGGAGGTGGAACGCTCCGAGATCGGGCGGGTCCCCGTCCACATGATGGGCGGGATCGTCTGTTTCGGCCGGGTGGGCATGTCGCCGCCGCTGATGGGGCATTGCGCGGAGTCGGGGGTGGCCGTCTCCTTCCTCAGCGAGCACGGCAGTTTCATGGCGCGGGTGGAAGGGCCGGCCAGCGGCAATGTGCTTTTGCGGCGGCGCCAGTACCGGGCCGCCGACGATCCTGCCGCCGGGCTCGTCATCGCCCGTTCCATCGTCGCGGCGAAGGCGGCGAATCAGCGCGCCGTTCTGCGGCGGGCGCTGCGGGACCATGGCGCGGGGTTGGGGGAGGCCGGGCACGCACGGCTGGACGACGCCCAGCGCCGCTTGGGCGACGTGGCCCGCCGCGTGGCGGAAGCGCCGGACATCGATGCGGCGCGTGGCCACGAGGGCGATGCGGCGAACGCCTATTTCGGTGTGTTCGATCACCTGATCCGCCGCGATGACGGCGTCTTCCGGTTCGGCGGGCGCAGCCGGCGGCCACCGCTGAACCCCTGCAACGCGCTGCTGTCGTTCCTTTACGCCATGGTCGGCCATGATTGCCGGTCCGCCCTGGAAAGCGTGGGTTTGGACCCGCAGGTGGGGTTTCTGCATCGGGACCGCCCCGGCCGCGCCAGCCTCGCCCTCGACCTGATGGAGGAGTTCCGGCCCGTGCTCGCCGACCGGGTGGCCCTTACGCTGATCAACCGCCAGCAATTGGGCGAGAAGGAGTTCACCCACATGGACGGAGGGGCGGTGCTGTTGCAGGACGATTCCCGCAAGGCGGTCCTGACCGCCTACCAGGACCGCAAGAAGGATGAAATCACCCATCCGTTCCTGAACGAGAAGGTCACCCTCGGTCTGGTTCCCCACATCCAGGCGCAGCTTCTTGCCCGGCACCTGCGCGGTGACCTGGATGGCTACCCGCCTTTCCTATGGAAATGACGCTCCATGCTGATGCTCATCACCTACGACGTGAACACGCAGGACGCATCGGGGCGCCGCCGGCTGCGGCGGGTCGCCCGGGCCTGTCAGGATTTCGGTCAAAGGGTCCAGTTCTCGGTTTTCGAATGCGAGGTCGATCCTGCACAATGGACCGCCCTCCGTGCCCGTTTGATCGGCGAAATCAACCAGGACACCGACAGCCTCCGCTTCTATCACCTCGGCGCCAACGCCGCCCGTCGGATTGAGCATGTCGGTGCCAAACCAGCACTGGATCTCGGCGGCGCCCTGATCTTCTGATCGGTGCGAACCCGAAGTGGACATGAAAACCCCGGGGGGTTCGCACTCCATTCCTATCAATGGCTTAGGCGTCCTGACATCGAAAATGGCAGTTGGCTTTTGCGGAGAAGGCAGAGGTTCGCGCTCGTGCGGAGATTGTGGGTTCTTTGACAAGTGGATAAAGATCGGGAGTCGCCCCCCGTGCGGGGGCGTGGATTGAAACAGCGCGAGTTAGAACAGGCGGTGACGCGCGTCGGGTCGCCCCCCGTGCGGGGGCGTGGATTGAAACGCGCTTGACCATCACCGGCTTGAGCGCCTGCATGCGTCGCCCCCCGTGCGGGGGCGTGGATTGAAACTTTCTTATTTGCGTCGCCGCTGCGTCGCTCCTGCGGTCGCCCCCCGTGCGGGGGCGTGGATTGAAACACCGCCTCCTCCGGCGCCCCTTCGACGCCGTTGACGTCGCCCCCCGTGCGGGGGCGTGGATTGAAACGGCGGCCGAGCTGGAGGTGCTGGCGGCGGCGTCGAAGGTCGCCCCCCGTGCGGGGGCGTGGATTGAAACCGCGACAGGAAGGCACCAGGCGCTCACGCGGATGCGTCGCCCCCCGTGCGGGGGCGTGGATTGAAACAACGCGGACATGCGGGCCTGGGCGGCGCAGGGCCGTCGCCCCCCGTGCGGGGGCGTGGATTGAAACGCCCGCCAGCTCGTGCGCTTGGACGTAGAGACCGGGTCGCCCCCCGTGCGGGGGCGTGGATTGAAACGAACTGGAGACCCTGACCCGCACCTACCGTGACGGGTCGCCCCCCGTGCGGGGGCGTGGATTGAAACTTACGGGAGGCGACACTCTAATATTGGCGTGCAAGCGTCGCCCCCCGGGCGGGGGCGTGGATTGAAACGTGGAGGGCTGCGCGGGGGGCTGCGCCACGGCCAGGTCGCCCCCCGTGCGGGGCGTGGATTGAAACTCGATAAAGCGGGCCGCCTCATCGACGGTCGCGCGGTCGCCCCCCGTGCGGGGGCGTGGATTGAAACCAGCGGACGACGCGAACCGACTCTGACCTGGAGGCGTCGCCCCCCGTGCGGGGGCGTGGATTGAAACGCCGCAATCGCGGCAGGCATCGCGGCCGGGCGCGGGTCGCCCCCCGTGCGGGGGCGTGGATTGAAACTCCGCAAGAATAACGTCGTTAATCGGCACGATCCCGTCGCCCTCCGTGCGGGGCGTGGATTGAAGCAGCGTCGGCAAGGACAGCGGTGTCCTGTCCCTCCGCCGCAGCGCCTCTCGATCGAGTTCGCGACTCCTTCGGTGGGGCTCCGTTCTTCCGAATTCACGCATGGTCCGTCGGAGAGATGGCCAAGGTCGATCTCAGGACAGCGACCCTGCCGGTACGGGTCCGGCGTCCGGCATCAGCGGGGTGACGCGCCACGCGCCGCCTTCCCGCTCGAAGAGGAGCGGTGCGGCGTTGGCGATGTGCTCCGGGCGGGTGGCGATTCCCAGGGCGGCGAGAAGGACGTGCAGGACGCCGCCGTGGGAGACGAGCAGCGTCCGCTCCGGGTGCGCCAGCGCGGCGGCGGCGCCGTCGCACACGCGGTCGATGAACCCGCCCAGCGTCTCGCCGTTCGGCGGGTCCGCCGCCCAGTCGAGGTCGAGCGACGAGCGGCCGACGTGGTCGCCGAACCAGCGCTCCCGCAGCCGTGGCTCGGACGCCACCGGCAGGTCCAGGGACCCGGCGACGATCCCCGCGGTGGTCCAGGCGCGTGCCATGTCGCTGGCAAGGATCCGCTGGATCCGCTGGATCGGCTGGCCGGCCAGGATCCGCGCGGCTTGCTCCGCCTGCGCGCGGCCGGTTTCGTTGAGCGGGATGTCGGCGGGCTGGACGCGGCGGGTGCGGTTGCCCTCGGTCTCGCCGTGGCGCAGGAAGTAGAAGGCGGCGGTGTCGAGGCGGAGCGCCTTGCGCCCGGCCAGGGCCTTCAGGACGTCGAGGCCCCGGTGGGAATAGGCGGGGGATGCGGGGTGCATGCGCGGTCTCGGCTGGTGGAAGGGCCGGGTGGCGTGGAATCCTGCCACAGCCGGCCGGGTGGGTCATGCAGCGTAATTCATGGAACCGCAGGTCGCCACGAAGGCCATGCCCGGCCGAATCCGGCGGAAGCACCGGCTGATCCGCGGCAAGCCAAGCATCGGCCCGCACCGCGGCCGACCCGCCCGCCTCCGCGGCCGCGTGGGCGGCCTGTTCGGGCGGGGGTGGGGCGGCGGCGCGCCCCCCGGCGGCAATGCACCGACGTGGGCTGGACACCCGGGCTGGACACCCGCTGGACACCCGCTGGACACCTGGGCCGGACGCCCGGGTGTCGGTCTGACGGCCGCCATGGCGGTCCGGTCAGACCCGAGTGGACAGCAGCCGCAGGGCGTTGGCGGTGACCAGCACGGTCGCCCCGGTGTCGGCCAGGATGGCGGGCCAGAGCCCGGTGATCCCCAGCAGGGTGGTGGCCAGGAAGACCGCCTTCAGGCCGAGCGCGACGGCGATGTTCTGGCGGATGGTGGCCATGGTCCGCCGGGCCAGGGCGACCATGGCCGCGACGTCCCCGACCCGGCCGTGCAGAACCGCGCCGTCCGCCGTCTCCAGCGCCACGTCGGTCCCCCCGCCCATGGCGATGCCGACGTCGGCGGCGGCCAGCGCGGGCGCGTCGTTGATGCCGTCGCCCACCTTCGCCACCCGTTCGCCGCGCGCCTGGAGGTCGCGCACGAGGCGCTGCTTGTCTTCGGGCAGGAGTTCGGCGTGGGCGGGGATGCCGAGGGCGCGCGCGGCGGCCTCGGCGCTGCGGGCGTTGTCGCCGGTCACCAGGAGCGAGCGGACGCCGGCGGCCCGCAGCGCGGCGACTCCGGCCCCGGCGTCGCCGCGCAGCTCGTCGCGCATGGCCAGCAGTCCGGCGGGAACGCCGTCGACCAGCAGGACCGACACCGTCTTGCCCGCCGCACCCAGCCCGGCGATGCGGTCGGCCTGGACC
>JAEZHQ010000409.1 GCA_023416455.1 Pseudomonadota bacterium
GGACAGCGCGCGCCGCGGCCTCCAGCTTCCAACCCCTCATGGGGGACCAACACCGCCGTCGGTCCTGGTTGGCGCCGCGGGGAACATCCTCTTCCAACCCCTCATGGGGGACCAACACGCCCTGCTCGCCGCCGCCGGGTATCCGGGCGGCAAGCTTCCAACCCCTCATGGGGGACCAACACGGACCCCGAGCGCGTCGAGCGGGTCGACACCCTGGACCTTCCAACCCCTCATGGGGGACCAACACCGCGAGCTTGTCCTCGACGGCCGTCAGGTCGACCTTCTTCCAACCCCTCATGGGGGACCAACACATGCGCACGCCGCCGTTGGCCGCCACCGTCCACGCAGCTTCCAACCCCTCATGGGGGACCAACACACTCCGACAACTACGACGACCTCACCGACTTCCTCGACTTCCAACCCCTCATGGGGGACCAACACCCGCTTATTATTGGCAAAATCCAGACAATCCACAACGGTTGATCTGGAAAGGTGTCTGTTTCCCCGGTATCGACACCTTCGGTCCCCATACGATGCGACGGGATCGGCGACCGAAGGTGGCCGGCCGGATGCGGCGTTCAGATGATGACGGCGTTGGATGTGTGCCGTTTATCCTCCGTCTGGGCCGGAGTGCCGCCGGCGTCCCAGCAGCGGACATCGACATTGTGCCGGTTTGCCGCGGTGATCTCCAGCACCCGGTCGCCGGGCTTCAGCAGCTTGCGCAGCGCGTCCCGCAGCTTGATCAGCGACGACTCCGGCAGATCGCCGAAGAACACGGAGAACTGCTCGTGGCCGAGGTGGCTTTTGAGCAGCTTGCGGAACTTCGCCGTGCGGTCGGCCGGCACGTCGTAGCTGACCAGGACGAACATCACAGCTTCTCCCGGTAGGGTTCGTATTCGGCGATGCCGAGAAGGTGGCGCTCCACCGCCAGGGCCTCCTCGTGCATCCGCTTGCGGATGCCGGCATTGCCGTCCCGCTCCAGGCGTTCGGTGAAGCGGGCCACGATGTCCCGCCGCCCCGCCTCGGTGAGCAGGCAGACGCCGGGCTTCCGGTCGAACCAGCCGTCCCGCAGTTCGCCCTTGCGGATCATGCGGTGGATGAGGCGGTCGCACAGGACCGGCTTGAAGGGTTCGGTCAGATCCAGGGCCAGGGAGGAGCGCGACGAGGAGGCCGCATGCAGGAAGGCGAAGCCGTCGTCCAGGTGGGTCTTGGCGATCTCGTGCCGCATGGCGGCGTAGGTCAGGCCGTTGAGGAAGCTGATCAGGCAGTTCACCGGGTTGTTCGGTGGCCGCCGGACGCGCGGGCCGAAGTCGAGGCGCGGGTCGATGTCGGTCCAGGCGGCGTAGTAGGCTTTCCTGGCGTTGCCCTCCACGCCCATGAGGGATGGGATGTCCGGGGCCGTGCCGGCCTCGGCGATCCGGCGGGCAAGCTCGGCCATCGCCGCGTCGAGGCACCGGTTGCCGCGGTAGGCGTGATAGGCAAGGACGGCGCGGATGTTGTGGAGGGCGGCGGCCACGATGCGCCGCGCCATCGACAGCCGGCGTCGCCCGTCCAGGACAAGGGCGGCCTGACGCAGCCGGATCTCGCCGGAGTTCGGCCGCTCCGCCGGTTCGAACGCCCCCTTGAACCACCCCTCATGGTCGAAGACCGACAGGCGGACGCCGCTGCGGCCGAGGAGCTGAAGCAGCTTGCTGCTGACGATCCCGTCGCCGACCCAGACGACGTGGCGGACGGTTTCGATGGGAAAGGACGTCTTGCGTCCGCCGCCGGCGACGAGGATGGTCCCGTCGCGCCGGGACAGCCGGGCGTCGCCGCAGACGAAAAGCTGTTCAGGCATCCTGATCCTCCGGTGCGATGCGGCACAGCAGGTTGGCGGAGCAGCCGGAGCAGACCGGTTGCGGTTCGGCCGGCGGGCAGGCGCCGGTTTCGGTTTCGGCGATGCGGCCGACGATCCGGTCCAGCCGGTCGAGGGCGGCCTCGTCCAATTGGCGGACGAGGCGGCGGCGCTGCGCCGGCACATGGACGGCCGCCTGCCAGGCCGCACCGGTGGCGGCGGACATCAGGGCCGCGTAGAACAGCGCCTGGAGGACCGATGCCTCCACATGGGAGCGTGACGCCTTGTCCTCGCGGATCGTCCGGCCCTCCCAGTCGATGCGGTCGGGGTGAAGGCCGTTCAGGCCGAAGGCGGAGCGGTCCCGGGCGTAATGGCCGGCGGCGAGGGCGAGGCCGCGCCGGACATGGCCGTTCGCCGCGGCGAAGGAGACCCGCTTGCGGTGCAGCCACGCGCGGCGCAGGCAGAGGGCGGCGTGCTGGATGTCGAGGCCGTTCAGGTCCAGCCGCTCGGCCGCGTCAGACAATCGCCGAAGCCGCCCCATCAGGGCCGTGTCCATGGTCATCGTCGGCGTCCTCCCAGGGAATGATGCCGGTCCTGGCCACCAGCGCCCTGGCGGCCTCGTAATAGCGCCTGTCCCCGTCACGGATGTGACCGTTGGATCGCAACGCCCTGTCGCACTCTTGCAGCCATACCCGCAGGGGATCGAGGTCGAGGAGCACCCTGCCGCCGGTCGGCAGGAAGGCGGTCCGGCCGATGCGTCGGAACGCGCCGTCGATGTGGTCGGCGATCCGGCCCGGTATGCGCACCAGGGGCTCGCCCTCTTCGGTGAACTCCACGGGGAAGCGCTCCAGGATGGCGGAGTTCCGCGCCAGCCAGCTGGCCTGCACCTGGAGGAATGGCTCCGCCTCCCCGTTCTGCTCGGCGACCCGGATGGTCGGGCCGATGTCGCGCAGGCGGCGGGCCGCCGCCAGGAACGAGCCGGCCCAGGTCCGCACCTCCGATGGTGCATCCGGGCCGTGGATGCCCGACAGCCAGCCGGCGACCAGCCTGAGCCGCGCCCTTCCGGTGCCGGACACCGCCGCGTGGATGCGGCGCGCCTGATTTTCGCGCGAGGTGTGGTTCAAGGTGGAGATCAGGTCCCAGCTGCGCAGGGCGCCCGTCCACACCGCCCGTGCGCCCAGCGTCCGGTAGGTGACCATGCCGCCTGCCGGCGTGCCGGCTCCCTCCAGGTCGTCCGCGGGCAGGTCCAGACGCTCCGGCAGGCGGGCGAAGGCCGCGAAGGCGGCGCTCAATTCGCCCACGGCGATGGTCCGGCCGTCCCGCTCGCGGGCGAACCCGGCCAGCCGCCCGATCCAGGGCGCGCGCGCCGCGCGCTTCGGGTCGATGACGATGACGACCTTGGCGTCATCGCCGCGGCGGCCGGCGCGGCCGAGGCGCTGCATGGCGGAGGCGGGGTCGAAGCCTGGCTCCATGTAAAGCTGGTTCAGGCCGTCCAGCGTGATGCCGACTTCGATGGTCGAGGTCGCGACGATCAGGTCCACCTCGGCGAGGCTCCGTTCCCGGTTGTTGCGCCCGTCGGCCCCGACCCGCTGGCCGGAGATGGAGCTGTCCGGCAGGAAGCGCAGCCCCCGCGCCGCCGCCGCTGCGGCCCAGGACCGTTCCGCCTCCTCGTGGGAACGGAGGCTGTCGTGGATCACCGCGGTGCGGCTGCCGCGCGCCGCCCCCTCCGCCGCCGCGTCGGCGATGTCGGGGAGCAGGGCGGCCACGCCCCCCTCCGCCTCGATCAGCTCGACCCGGACGTCGCCGTGAAGCAGGCGCCCGCCGGCGGCGCGGACCGCCTCGGCGTCGAGCACCTGTTCCTCGATCCGCTCGACGCGCTCCGGCGGGACGCCCAGCGCCTCCAGCGTCGGCAGGATGTCGGTGGGGGTTGCCGACAGCAGGCACAGCCTGGTCATGGTGCCGTAGAGGCCGGAGCCGGCCATGACCGCCAGCGGAGCGATCAGGCCGAACATCCGCTCATCGACCAGATGGAACTCGTCGAAGACGACGCGATGGAAAAACTGGAAGAAGGTCTGCGGGCCGAAGTCCATCTGCCCCACCCCCGGCGCCCGCGCCATGAGCAGGATCAGCAGCACCTCCGGCGTGAGGAAGACGATCTCGCCGCCGGCGCGCCCGCTGAACCCCGTGGCCATCATCTGGCGCCAGCGGGTGACCGACCGCACGCCCCGTTCCTTCATCCTTGCGGTGTGGTCGGACGTCCAGACCTGCACCTTGTCCTCGATCCTGTCCTCGCTCCACCCCGCGCCGCGCAGGTCGGCGGCCATGGTGTCGCGCAGGTTCTCCGCCAGACGGCGGGTCGGCACCACGAAGACGATGCGCTCCCCGCGGTCCAGGACGGCGCGCAGGAAGACGTAGCTCTTGCCCGACCCGGTCGGCGCGCTGACCACCGCGACGCAGCGGTCCGGCGGCAGATCGAGCAGCCGGCGCTGCATCTCCGACAGGGTGCCGGGCGGGGCGGCGACCCCATGGGCGGCCACGGTGAAGGAGCCGATGGTGCGCATGTCCGTCTCCATTCCTCCCGGTCGCGTCAGTGCCAGAGCGCGGCTTCCTCCGCCGCCTTCTCCAGCGTCATGGCCTTGCTGAGCTGGATGTCGTGCAGCAGGCACCGCTCCACGGAAAGGTGACCCCGCCCGAACAGGGCGGCGGTGGCCACGTTCAACCGGACCGTGCCCGGCGCCGGGTCGCGCTCCAGCGCCAGGGCGCCGGCGCGGTTGTTGCCGATGCGCAGGACGAGGGTGTCGGTGCCGAGTGCGGCGAAGGGGTCGAAGCCGAACACCGCCCCGCGGTAGACCGCCTCGTGGGCGGCCTCCTGGATCAGCCAGAAGTCCTTGAAGTTGCCCTTCGCGGACGCCTTGTGGATGTGGTCCTGGATGCCCGCCTCGGCGTCGAGCGCGCAGCGCCGTGCCGTCGGCGGCAGCAGGCGGGCGCCCTCGACCGCCGTCAGGGCGCTGGTGCGGAAGGGCATCGCCGCCAGGTCGGTCCGGTAATCCATGACCTCCCACATGGCGCCGCGCGCTTGCAGCCAGCCGAGGACCGAGCAGAGCGCGAAGGCGAAGGCCCGGTCGCCGATGACCTCGGACAGGGTGGCGACCCCCCCTTGCACGGTCAGGCTGCCGTACAGGAAGGGGGTGAGGGTGGTGGCCCGCACCGGGACGACCACCGCCGGATTGAAGGACGCCGTGCCCATCGCGCTCACGCCTCCGCGGTGGCGGCGGCCTTCCGGCCGCGGCCCTTGGTCTTGCCGGCTTCGGCTTTGCCGTCCTCGGCCCCGCTGCCTTCGGTCTTGTCGTCCTTCTTGGGCGGGCGGACGAACCAAGCGTCGAACAGTGCCTTGGTCCGCGTGGCGGCGTGGCGGTAGCTTTCGGCCAGTGTGGGGTCTTTGGCGGCCAGCGCCGTCTGCAAGCGGTCGATCTCGGCCTCCACCGCGGCGCCGGGGATGACCAGTTCATGGCCCGGCCGGGCCTCCGCGTCCACGGCGGCGCGGATCGCCGGAAGCCCGTCGAGCCCCTGGTCCCGGATCACCTTGACGATCTCCTCGGGCACCGTGTTGGCCCGCTCGACGACCGAGGCGTAGACGCCAACCACATGGGTGCGGATGTTGGTCCCCGACAGGCTGGTCTGGCCCCCGTAGGTGCCGGCCTCGCCCAGGCACAGCAGCAGGTGCCGCAGCCCTTCCATCGGAAGCAGGCGCCCGCGCGAGGAGAGGGTCTGGACCAGAATCGTTCCAGGGGTGATCCAGTGGCGCGAGAAGATGTTGTCGCTGTTCTTCTTTGTCTCGTCATTGAACAGAACGCCGCTCTCCGTCGCGCGGTTGTGGAAGGCCGAGTCCGTGCTGTCCTCGTAGCGCTGCACGCTGATGGCGCTGCCGTACATCACCGCCCGCTTGACTGGCAGAACACGTTCCTTTCCCTTTTCGAACAGGCTTGCGCTGTCGCCGAATACCAACGTGTTCAAGTCGAAGACGTCGCCGGGGCTCTTGTCATTGGGGACCGCGCTTTTGTTCTGCGGCATGGTGCCGCCGCAGCCCAGCGAGCGGAGGATGTGCAGGCCGCGCCGCCGCTCGGCGTAGGTGAATTTGTTGGCGCGCGCGAAGACGTGGCGCTCCATCCGGCGGCTGGCCCCGTGGCCGGCGGTCAGCATCATGTCGCTGATTTCCGGGTCGGCACCGCGGAACAGCACCGGGGCGACGACCTCGCGCAGCAGCACGAGGCTGATGCCGCCGAGGTTGGTCAGGGCAGGGCAGACGTAGCTCGACCGCCCGAGTTGAACTTCGGTGAGCATGGCGTCGATGTCGCCGAGAAAGGGGCGAAGGCTGTCCAAGGTCATGGCGGGCTCCTGGATGGAAAGGGGTCAGGCGGCGTCCTGCGAGGCATCCGCCTCGTCGTCGTCGTCTTCGAACTCCTGGTCTGTCTTCTCTCCCTCCGGGGCCTTGGCCTTCGGCGCGGTCAGGAAGGACCAGGCATAGGCGGCCGTGACCGTGCGCATGGCCGCGGTGACCGGGGGGCGGCCGTTGAACGTTTCCAGCCAGACCGTGTCGTGGAAGACCTCGGCAAAGGCTTGGATCGCTTCCGTCAGGGTCTGGCCGGGGCGGCGCCAGGATGCCGAGAAGCGGCTTCGGCCCCGTTGCAGGTCGGCGTGAATTTTGCCGCCTATGGCGGTTACGATTGTTGTGCGGTCGTGCATGCCGCGCTTCCAGCTTTCGGTGGCGCTGTCGCAGGCAATCCGGATCAGCCGGGTGATCCTGCTGTTGGCGGAGCCGATGGATGGCGGAGGCTGGATGGTGGCGGCCATCCGGCCGAGGCGCACGGGACCGGACATCGGTTCATCTTTGTTCATCCTCGTCTCCATGGTTGTCATCTCGTCGTGGATGCGATCGGCGATCTCCGCGGCGCCGGACTTTTTGCTTCGGCGCAGCACCCACCAGGACTCGGCGGCGGCGCCGAACGGCCGGGGCGAGGCGTAGCGCTTCAGGACCGCGCCGCCGAGGCCGGGGTGCTCGACGATCATCTCGGCGATGCGCAGGCGGGTCAGGGCGCCCGGGATTTGCTCCAGCCGCAGGCCGCGGCCGCCCAGCATCGCCTGGATTTCCGGGTCGGCGGCGTCGAACCAGAAGAACTCCGGCCGCGGCTCCGGCAGACCGCGGAACAGGTGCATGGGCCGTCCCACCCGCTGCGTCGTCTCCAGCAGGCGGCGCACGAAGCCGAGGCGCTTCGCCAGCGTTGCCGGATACTCCTCGAAGCGGGAGACCAGCACCCGGCGCACCCAGGTCTCGCCACCGCGGAAGACCCGCGCGTCCTTCGTCAGGTCGGCGCGCAGCACGTCGTAGCTGGACAGAGGCAGCGGCTTGTCCTCGACCATGTAGCCGCCGAAAAGCCCCATGGTGGGCGGGCAGAACAGGGTGATGGGCATGGTCCCCGACTCGTCCCCCGGATTGAGGGCTCCCCGCAGGCGCAGCTCGGCGTAGGCGAGGGGGCCGACCACGGTGTGTGCTTTTTCGGAGAAGCGGCTTTCCGGACGGCCGCGGCGGTAGCTCATGGCCGAGGACTTGAGGCCGTACAGCCCGTCTGCCTGACTGATCGCCTCGCGCGGGTCCACCGGCTCGCCGGTCACCACGCAGCCGACCGCGCCGGGAAAGTCCGTGACCGCGTCGAGATGGCCGAGCGCGATGGCCTCCAGGCGCGTGCGCACGGCCTCGCGGATGCGCGGGGCCTTGTCGTCGCGGCCGGCGACGCACCGGCCGTACCAACCGGCCAGCAGGCCGTTCGGCCCCAGAAGGCTTTCGTCAAGCTCCGGGTCCGCCGCCACGGCCCTCGTCGCCAAGGCCGCCACCAGAGTGCGCCGGGTAAGCGTGTCCAGCCCGGCGGCCCAGTCCGGCATCCCGCCGCAGCGCGTGGCGAGCGCCGCGACCCGCTCCTCCACTGGCGGCGCGGCGGTCTTGGCGCCCACCTCCAGGGACAGGGCGGCGGACAGCTGGAGGAAGGTCGCTGCCGTCCGGGCTTCGGGCGAGCCGGGCTCGGCCGGCGCCAGCAGCGCCGCGTTTCCGCTGGTCTTCTCCGGCGACGCGGCCGGCAGCCCGGCCGCCGCGAAGGCGTCATGGAGGCGCCTTCCGACGGCGCGGAAGTCGGCGACCTTGACTTCGGACAGGCGGAGCGCGCCCTTGGTACTGGAGGCTTCGGCCACGACCTCCTTGAAGCGCGGCCAATCGACGGTCGATCCGGCAAGCTTCAGCGGCAATCCCTGGCTGCCCACGATCAGGGAGGGCTCGAAGGGAAGGCCGGCGGCGGCCTCGTCGAGTCCCTTTTCGATGATGGATTTGGCATGGGGCAGCGGCAGCAGCATGTGCAGCCGGCCATCCATGGCCGAGCTGAACAGCGGCTCGATCCCGGCCAGCCCGATGCAGGCCCGTTCCAGGCTGGTCTGTGCGTGCTCGACGAGCATCGGCAACTGCGGCAGGTCGATCGTCAGGGGGCGCCAGCCGTCCAGCCGGTGCTTGGTCAGCAGGCCATCGTCCGGCTTGTTCAGCTTGCCCCACAACTCGTACACGCGGTCCGCGGCGGTGCCGCCGTCGGCGTGGTGGAGCGCGGCGCCGTCCAGCAGATCGGCGGCGCGGACGCACTCCCGCACGTAGTGGCGCTGGCGTGGGTCGACCGTCCCGAAGGCGCCGTCGGTGGCGGCGGTGCGGGCCTCGGTGCTCTGCACCAGGGCGAGCAGGGCGTCGTCGCCGAGGGTGAGGTCGAGCCCGGCGAGGAACCGGTCGAGCCCGTAGGTCCGGGCGAAATCGCCGACCATGGCGGCGGTGAGGGTCTTGCCGTCGCTCCCGTGCGCCTTGTCGACGTCGTGCAGGAACCCGATGGCGGTGCACAGGGCGAGGATGGGGCGGTCGTTCCTGGCGTCGTCGCCAAGGCACAGCGCGGCGAGCTTGCCGGCGCCGCGGGCCACCGACAGCAGATGGTCGAGCAAGGTTATGTTGGACCATCCGGCCTGATGCTCGCGCCGGGCGTCGTCGCGGTGCCATCCGCCCTTGCCGCTGACGGTGAGCAGCCGGGGGATGGTGGTGTCGATGGCCCGGCCGGCGGTGATGGCCTTGGCGCGGCTCTCGCCGGGCCGCTCGGCACGGTCGGCCAGGACGCGCGGCCCGACCGTTCCCACGAAGCGGCGCCACACCAGAAAGAACGGGTCGCGGTCCGCCGTCTCCGCGGTCGGAGGCCGCACCCGGAACAGGGCGTCGATGTCGTCGTCGCCCGATCCCTCGTCCGTGCTGTCCATGGGGAAGTCCTTATCGTCAGGCGGCGCGGATGCAGCCGAAGCCCATGCGGGTCTTGCCGCCGAGGCCGGCGTCCCAGGCGGTCTCCAGGTCGGCCGCGGAGCCGCGCAGGAGCAGCGGCACCATCAGCCCGGCGACCCGGTGGGTCTGGCCGTCGCGGATCTTCACCGGCACGCTGGCGCAGACATGGGCGCGCCCGGCGGCGTAGAGGCGGTCGGGCGTCACCTCGATCCGCACCTCGCGGCGGGCCGCCCTGGAGAGGCCGGCGCTCACCGCCGCCGACAGGTCGACCGCGGTAAGGTCGAGGATCGGCTTCTTGTCCCTGATCCGCTCCTGCGGCCGGATCACCAGAGGCGACACCATCGTCACCGGCAGCGCGGCCGTGCCCGGCGCCACCGGCGCCGGGTCCGGCTCCAGCGCGGGTTCCAGCGCGGCGAAATCGATGCGCCGCCCCCGTTCCGGCCGGCGCCGTATGTGCTCCGCCCGCATCCGCGCCAGCAGCGGTTCGAGCCTGGGGGAAACGGTCGCCACATGGACGGCCGAGGCCAGGCGGCGCGGGGCGCGCCAGTTCACGGTCTCGACGCCGAAGCTCCAGGGCTCCGCCGACGGACCGACGACCTCCCCGGCGGTGGCGCCGAGAGCGGCCCAGGCATGGACCAGGGCGTCGTGGACCTGATCCAGCGCGTCATACGGGAGCAGGCGGTCGGGCGCAAAGCGCCAAACGATCCTCATGGCCGAACCTCCGACCTTCTGATTGTGCGTGTTTGGGATTTCCCTCGAAGGATGCGTCGATCCGCGGCATCATGCAAGCGCGATGTTCGCCTTACGGTTTTCTCCTGAGTTAGATTTTGTTATCCAAGTGGTGGCAAACACAGCGTTCGCCCGGAAAGGGGGAGGGGATGGCCGACGGGGAAGGGCGTGGTGCGGACGGGTCCCGGGAACGGCTCGCGCAATGGCGGACGGCCTTCGCCGAAACGCTGCTGCGCTGGCTGGGCGGCGTCTCGCCGGGCGACATCGAACGGCTGCTCGGCCTGTCGCATCCGACGGCCCAGGGGATCGTCAACACCGTCAAGGGCTGGTACGGCGGCCGGCTGGAGAAGGACAGCCTGCGGCGGCGCCACCGGCTGCGGGCGGACGAGGCCGGCCATCTGGGCCACGCCATCGAGGCGACCGACACCCGCGGCTACCTGTCGGCCGCCTTCGGTGCCCGCGCGGCGGCCCGCTACCTGAACGCGGACATCGGCGACCTGTGCGACGGGGTGGTGCTGGAGGACCTCGGCGAACTGCTGTCCCCGCCGCTGTTCGGGCACGCGGCCATGGCGGTGGTCCTCGCGAGCATCCGCGGCCGCAAGCCCTGCCGCATCCACTACACCTCGAAGACCCGGATGCGGTATCTGGTGATCAGCCCGCATTGCGTGTTCCGGCTGGGCGGGCGCTTCTTCATCCGGGCGTGGTGCCACAGCGACGGGGCCTGTCTGCATTTCGCCGCCGGCCGGATTGCGGAGGCCGAGCCCGCGGCCGGCGATTATTACCCCGGCGGCGACGCCGATCCCGACTGGGCGGCCAACGTGGAACTGCGCATCCGGCCGGCGGCGGCGCTGGACCGCGAGACGGCCGACGCGCTGGCGCTGGAATGGGGCATCGCGGGCGACGACATCCGCATCCATCTCCGGCGTTGCTACCAGACCATCGCCGTCGAGTGGCTCCTCTCGCAAACGATCCTGGCGAAGGACGCGGACGGGCGCCGGGTGAACCGGCCGCGCTGGGACGTCGTGGTGGTGGACCGCTGATAACGTTCCGTCCCCCCCACGAC
>JAEZHQ010000413.1 GCA_023416455.1 Pseudomonadota bacterium
CGGGCACGCTGGCCCTGCGCGGCTCGGGCGCGCTGGTCGGGCTCGGCGGCGTGGCGCTGGTGGCGTTCGGCTGACCGCGGACGGTGGTGCCCGGCCATGGGGCCGGGCGCCCGATTCGGAACGAACAGGCCCGGCGGAGCCCTCCGCCGGGCCTGTTCGTTGTGGGGGCCGTTGCGGCGCAGCCGGTGCCGGGCGCCGGGATTCCATGGGAAAGGCGGCGGAGGCTCCGCTCGGCGATGCGCTCCCTTCCCCGCGGCGCGCGGCGCCGCCATCCTGGCGGCGGACGCGGTGGCCAAGCCGCCCCGCATCCAGTCGCAACGGGAGCCGCCTTCATGAGACATCCGACCCTATCCCTTGCCGCCCGCTCTGGCGCCGCCCTGCGGGGCGCCCTGACGGCGCTGGCCCTTCCGCTCATCCTGGCCCTGCCGGCCGGCCTTGCCACCGCGCCGGCCCAGGCGGCGGTGCCGGCGCAACAGAAGACCCAGGCGCCGGGCTTCTACCGCATGGCGCTGGGCGACTTCGAGATCACCGCGCTCTACGACGGCTACATCGACCTGGATCGCGGCCTGCTGTCCGGGATCAGCGCCGAGGATCTCCAGAGCCTGCTCGCCCGCATGTTCATTGCCGGCACGCCGGGGGTCCAGACCGCCGTCAACGCCTATCTCGTGCACACCGGGTCGAATCTCGTGCTGGTCGACACCGGCGCCGCCCGTTCCTTCGGGCCGACCCTGGGGGCCATCCTGGCCAACATCCGCGCCGCCGGCTACGACCCAGCGCAGGTCGACACCGTGCTGCTGACCCATCTGCACCCCGACCACGCCAACGGGTTGCTGACGCCCGAAGGGGCTCCGGCCTTCCCGAACGCCGTGGTCCGCGTGGCCAAGGCCGACGCCGATTTCTGGCTGAGCGAGGAGACCGCGGCGAAGGCACCCCAGGACCGGCAGCCCTTCTTCGCCATGGCGCGCGGCGCGGTCGCCCCCTACGCCGCGGCCGGCCGCTTCCAGCCCTACCAGCCCGGCGAGGATCTGCTGTCGGGCGTGACGGCGGTGCCGGCCGCCGGCCACACGCCGGGCCATGCCGGCTATCTGTTCCGCTCCGGCGATCGGAGCATTCTCATGTGGGGCGACCTCGTCCACAGCCATGCGGTCCAGTTCGCCCGGCCCGAGGTCGCCATCGAGTTCGACACGGATAAGGCGCAGGCCGTGGCTGCCCGGCAACGGATCTTCGCGGACGCCGCCGCGCAGGCCCTATGGGTGGCCGGTGCCCATCTGCCCTTCCCCGGCATCGGCCATGTCCGCGCCGAGGCCATGGGTTATACCTGGGTGCCGGTCGAGTACGGACCGATCCGCACCGACCGCTGACGCCGTTTACGACGGTTTCCTCTCCACAGGCTCGACGTTCTCCGCGCCCGCCCGGGTGCCGCCGAATCGGTCGGCGCCCTTGGCGTCGGGGGCGTCGGGCTTCTTGTGGTTGCCGGTGTTCTGTTCGCCGTCGCTGTGCTGGACGCCCTGTTCGCTGTGCCGCTGATTCATGGCTCGCATCCTCGGTTTCCGGTTGGTCGTCGACACCCTACAACCGCCGACGCGCCCGTCCGTTCCATCGCGCGCCTTAAATAATACTATGAATATAGAGAATGGTAGCGGGAGACCGGTTGGCTCCCGGCGAAGACGCCATTGTCCGCTGTCTTGGATGAAGTGTCGGCGAGGCAAGCGTCCTGTCCACTATTGTTGGACGTCTGTCCGGTTCCTTGGAGCAAAACACCGGACTGGGAATATCGCGTCTTGAAGAGTGCCCCGACGGGAGGGCATAGTCCGTTCAACGGATACGGCGGACGCAAGACGACGCCAAGACATTCCACCGGAACCACAAGGACAGTTGCTGCGATGGCGCAGACGTCGTCCTTGCACCCAAGATCAGGAGACGTGAGATGATGACCGCGATGCAGATGCCCGCCATGATGCCCGCCATGATGCCGGGGATGATGCCTCAGATGATGGGCGGCATGCCCCAGATGATGCCGATGGGCGGCGCCATGGGGCAGATGATGCCGATGATGATGCCGATGATGATGGGCAAGATGACCTGCGAAATGATGCCCACCGGCGGCATGATGATGAAGTGCATGCCGATGGACGGCATGAGCATGGAGATGTTCAACGAGTATTGCATGCGCATGATGACCATGATGGGCGGCGGCATGCCTTGCATGATGATGTGCGGTGGCATGATGATGATGTGCATGCCGGAAATGGCAAAGTAACGCCGACTCCGGTCGCGGTGACGAAGCCCCTTTCCCCGGGTGGGGAAAGGGGCTTCGTCGACTCCCCCGGACCTTTGGGCACGCCTTCAGCCGACGGTGTCGGCGCATTTGGTCAGCCGACGGTGTCGGCGTATTTGGTCAGCCGACGGTGTCGGCGTAGGTCATGACCAGATACATGACGGCGTCGCCGTCACCGATGTTCCGGTAGATGTGCGGGACATCGGCCTCGAAGACGATGGCGTCGCCCCGGTTCAGCCGATGGCTTTCGGGGCCGGCGACCAGTTCGACCGCGCCCTGGGCCACAACCAGGTTCTCCATGGTGCCGGGTGCGTGGGCCTCGGCCTTCTCCTCCGCGCCGGCGCGCAGCTCCAGTTCATAGAACTCGACCCGCCGCTCCGTGTCGAATGGGAAGAGCGCGCGGGAGGTGAAGCCGCTGTCGAAGGACGCCAGCGTCTTGGTCCGTTCCCGGCGCAGGACCACCGTGCCGCTCTGGCCGCTGCTGCTGGTCAGCGCGGCGAAAGGTACGTCGAGGGCACGGGCGACCTTCCACAGCAGGGCGATGGTCGGGACGCTGCGGCCCAGCTCGATCTGGCCGAGCATGGCGCGACTCACCCCCGACAGCTTCGCCAGCCGCTCCAGTGAATGGCCGCGCCGGGTGCGCAGGCGCCGGAGGTTTCGCCCCAGCACATGGGCAAGATCCTCCTCGGAGACCAGACCGGCCGGTTCGCCGGAAGAGGAATCCGTACTGTCCGTGCTGTCCGGAGTCGCGTCCCGGTCCGGCTGTCGCGGCATCGCGAGGAGCGGTCTCAGAATACCCTCCAGACCGGCATCATGACCCACACGGCGCACCAGCTGACCATGGGCGGCATGACCGCCACGCTCCGCGGCGCCGCAGCCTGCCGGCGCCGCCGATACTCCGCAAGGTCTACGACCACCGCCTGACGAGCCGCCATGGAACCGCTCCACATTCCCTGATCTGACAATAGGGATTGTGCCTCCATTAATTGCGGGAATCAAATGGAAAAACCTCATAACAGCTGTTTAAGTTTGTAAAAAATGCCGCTGCCGGCAGGGGCCGCCGGATGCCAGGGCCGGAAATCGGGACTTTCCGGCCCTGGTATCATACCGGCGGCGCATGAACACGGAGCGCCGCCGGTAAAACCCGACAGATCAATGCGATAGCATTGATCGCGAGGGTGATGCGGACGACGCCTTCAGGCGCCGTCCGCATCAGATCACGTTGGTCTCCAGCAGTGGCCGGTTCTCCGCCAGCCGCTCATAGCCGAAGGGGCTGAGGTCCAGGCTGCGGTAGCGGCCGTGGACGATCCATTCCGCGATTCCGCGGCCTGCCGCCGGCGCCTGTTGCAGGCCGTGGCCGCTGAACCCATTGCAAAACAGCAGGTTGGTCCGCTCCGGATGAGGACCCAGGATGGCGTTCTGATCGACATCGTTGTACTCGTAGAAGCCGGCCCAGGCGTTGGTCACCTTGACCGCCTCGAAGGCCGGAACGCGGGTGGCCAGGGCCGGCCACATCACCGTCTCGAACAGGTCGTGCTCGACCGTCAGGTCATCCGTGTCAGGGTCGCGGTCGGCAGGCGGCGGGGCGCCGCAGATGAACTGCCGGCCCTCCGGCCGGAACCACACGCCCGAGGGGTCGATGACCAACGGACAGCCCACCGGGGCCTCCCGGCAGTCGAAGACGAAGACGCAGCGCTTGCGCGCCGACACCGGCAGATCCACTCCGGCCAGGGCGGCGACGCGGCGCGCCTGCGGCCCGGCGGCGTTGACGACGACCCCGCAGGCCAGCCGCCGCCCGTCGGCGAGCGCCACGGCGGCGACCCGCCCCCGGTCCAGTTCCATGCCCGCCGCCTCGCCGGTCAGCAGGGTGGCCCCCAGAGCCCTGGCCTTGCGGCGGAACGCCTGCATCAGGCTGTAGCCGTCGAACCATCCCTCGCCGGACAGGCCGAGCGAGCCCAGCGCCACCCCATCCACCGACAGCCAGAGGAAGCGCGCCGACAGGTCGTCGGGCGACAGCAGCGCCACGTCGACTCCGCAGGCCCGCTGGACCGCGTGGTTCCGGTGCAGGACGTCGGCCCCTGCGGCGCTGGCCAGATAAAGGTATCCCGGTTCCCGCAGCCCGAGGTCCACGGCCTCGCCGTCCACCGAGAGGTGGCGGGTCGCCTCCTTGATGAAGGACAGCCCGAAGCGCGAGAGCGCGATGTTGGCCGGGGTCGAGAACTGCTGGCGGATCGAACTGGCCGACAGGGCGGAGGAGGCGCGCCGGTAGGCGGGATCCCGCTCCACCACCGCCACCGTACCACCGAAGGCGGGGGCGCCGGCAAGGAAGCAGGCCACCGCGCAGCCCATGACCCCGCCGCCGACGATCACCACGTCGAAGCGCTCGCCCATTCCGTTCCTCCGCTGGTTCCGGTCACGCCTTCATCGGGCCAGAAGGGCGGCCGGGCGTCAACGGGAACGGCGGCACCCGGCCGCCCCGGCGGATATCTCCCGAACGGCCGGGCGCCGGCGGGTGGTCCGCCGAGGCGCCGCTACCGCAGGGCGGCGATCGCCCGCGCCACGGCCACCCATTCATCGCCGGGCTCGGCGTCGCGCAGGGCGAGGAGGGGCGGCCAGACGCCCAGCCGGCTGCGCCGCCGCTGGGCCACCAGGCGCTCGATCTCCTCCGCGGTCGGCAACCGGTCCCCCTTCCGCTGGTTGCAGCGCCGGTGGGCCAGGACGATGTTGGCGGGATCGTCGGCGCCGCCGTAAGCGCGGGGGATCAGATGGTCGAAGGTGGCCTTGGCCCCGGCGGGCTCCCCGCAATAGAAGCAGCGCCCGCCCTGGAGCACGTCCATCAGCCGGCCGTCGTCCTGGGTCACGGGCATGGGCATCCTCGCGCCGGCGGGGAGGTGCGGGCCCGCCGCCTCATGCGTCGGCGCGCTCCACCGAGCCCCAGAGGTCGTATTCGTCGGCGTGCTCGATGGTGACGTCCACGAGGTCGCCCGGCTTCAGGCCGGTCTCGCCGTTCAGGAAGACGTTGCCGTCGATTTCCGGCGCATCGGCGTAGGAGCGGCCGATGGCGCCCTCCTCGTCGACCTCGTCGATGAGCACGCCCAGCGTCCAGCCGATCTTCTGCTTCAGCCGCTCGGCGCTGATCGCCTTCTGGGTCTCCATGAAGCGCTCCCAGCGCTCCTGCTTGACCTCTTCCGGCACGGCGCCCGGCAGGCTGTTGGCGGCGGCACCCTCGACCGGCTCGTACTTGAAGCAGCCGACCCGGTCGAGCTGGGCTTCCTTCAGCCAGTCCAGCATGAAGCGGAAATCCTCCTCCGTCTCACCCGGGAAACCGGTAATGAAGGTGGAGCGGAGCACGAGGTGGGGGCACTCCTGGCGCCATTTCTGGATGCGCTGGAGCTGCTTTTCCTGGGCCGCCGGGCGGCGCATCGCCTTCAGCACCGTCGGCGAGGCGTGCTGGAAGGGGATGTCGAGGTAGGGCAGGATCTTCCCCTCCGCCATGAGGGGCATGACCTCGTCGACATGCGGGTAGGGGTAGACGTAGTGCAGGCGCACCCACAGGTCGAAGTTGGCCAGTTCCCGGCACAGGTCGATGAAGCGGGCCGGCACCTTGCGGCCGTACCAGTCCTCGGCCGCGTACTTGCGGTCCACGCCGTAGGCGCTGGTGTCCTGGGAGATGACCAGCAGCTCCTTGACGCCGGCCACGGCCAGACGCTCCGCCTCACGCAGCACCGACGCCACCGGCCGGCTGACGAGATCGCCGCGCAGGCTCGGGATGATGCAGAAGGAGCAGCGGTTGTTGCAGCCCTCGGAGATCTTCAGGTAGGCGTAGTGGCGCGGGGTCAGCCGCAGCCCTTCCGGCGGCACCAGATCGGTGAAGGGGTCGTGCACCGGCGGCACCGCCTCGTGCACCGCCCGGACCACCTGCTCGTACTGGTGCGGTCCGGTGACCGCCAGCACGTCCGGGTGGGCCTGCCGGATCAGATCCGATTCCACGCCCATGCAGCCGGTGACGATGACGCGGCCGTTTTCCTTGATGGCCTCGCCGATGGCGTCCAGCGATTCCTTCTTGGCGCTGTCCAGGAACCCGCAGGTGTTCACCAGGACGACGTCGGCCCCGTCGTAGGACGGCGAAATGTCGTAGCCTTCCGCGCGCAGGCGGGTCAGGATGCGCTCCGAGTCGACGAGCGCCTTCGGGCAGCCGAGGCTGACGATTCCGACCTTCGGGGAAGCCGCGGGACTGGTCTTGGAACCGGGTTTGGAAACGGGCGTGGTCATGGCGCGCATATATAGGCGACTCGCGGCGCAACGCCAGCCAAAACGCACGCTTCCGTCCCCCGCGCGCAGGGATGGAGCCATGCGGCGCGCGGGTGCGACATTGTGAAAGACATGAAACCGGAGGATGGTGTTTTGTTTCGGGTCTGAATGGTCTAGTGTGGCGCCATTCGCCGGGTTGGTACGGTTTTCTTTCGAACGCGGTTCCGGAAACGGACCGCTCCGCGGGCCGCGTGGCCTTTCCCTGGTCCGGACGCGGGGAATTCGGTGCCGCCCAAATCGATGTCAATCCTGGCGAGTTCAACCTTGGCGAGGTCAACCCTGGCGACGCCAATCCTGGACTTCCATTCGAGACCCGGCCGCATGTCGAACAGTCATTCCTCGCCGGCGTCGGCGCAGGCCATCGCCGAGGTCATGATGCACATAGGCCATATCGCGGACAGCCTCGGTTACACCCGGGGGCTGAAGCCGTCGCAATGGACGGCCTTACGCTATTTCGCGCGCGCCAACCCCAGCCAGCGCACCGTCTCCGCCTTCGCCGAATTCCACGCCACCACGCGGGGGGCGGCCTCACAGATGGTCGAGGTTCTGGTCACCAAGAGCCTGCTGATCCGGGCTCCGGTGCCGGAGGACCGCCGGGTGGTGCGGCTCCACCCCACGGACCAGGCGCTGGAACTGCTGGAGCACGACCCGTTGAAGGAATTCGCCGGCGTGATCGCCGGCCTGCCCGGCGACGACCAGTTTCAACTCGCCGATCTGATGTCGCGGGTGCTGCGCGGCCTGCTGCTCAAGCGCCAGGCGGCCTGACGGCCCGGTCCGGCTGACCCGACATGGGCGGCCGGTTCGCCATCGCCGTCGCTGTTGCCGCGAATGGGGCGGGCGGGGCGCTTGTTGTTATGGATCTCCCTCCCCGCGCCCCGCCCGCCGGACTCATCCAAACCTTACGGTTTAGAGACGTAACGGATAAGGCGGAGAGGGCGGACTGTCAAGCTTGCGGCAATACGGGCGGCCCATGGCCGGCGCCTGAAGGCTCCATGTTCGGCCGGCGGTGCGATCCTTCCGCGCATGGTTGCGCCGGGTGCTGCCGGATTCGAACCGGAGCTGTTTGATTGGAAGGCATCGAATGCCTTCGCCATCAGCCCGCAATGCCCTGCGCCGGCACCACCGGCATGGGCACGGCGGCGATGGCTCCGCCGCTTCATGGCGGCCCCGGAATTCGTCCAGCGCTTCGCCAACCCCGACAGCGCCGGCCTCTTCGACCGGCTGCACGCCTCGGTCGGCGACGGCATCCGGCTGGCCGGAACGCCCCCTTCCGATGGTCGCTCCGTCCCCTCAGGGACCAGCGCTCTCGTCGGCGTGCCGGCTCCCGTTCCGCCCGGTTCCGGCGGGGGCGGGGGCGGCGGGGGCGGCGCTGGGATCGGCGACGGGCAGGTCGATGACGAAGGTCGTGCCCTTGCCCACGGCGCTCTCGACCGCGATGTCGCCGCCACCGTTGCGCACGATGCCGTACACGACCGAAAGCCCGAGGCCGGTCCCCTTGCCGACCGGCTTGGTCGTGAAGAAGGGCTCGAACGCGCGCTGCCGGGCCGCTTCGTCCATGCCGGCACCCGAATCGGCCACGGTGAGGCGCACGTAATGCCCCTCGGCCAGGGCGCGGCGGGACGCCTCGGGTTCCTTGAGCACGACGGGGACGGACTCGACGGTCAGGGTGCCGCCATCCGGCATGGCGTCGCCGGCGTTCTGGATCAGGTTGAGCAGCACCTGGGTCAGTTCGGTGGCGGTGATGGTGACCGGCTTCAGGCCGGTCGCGGTGCGCGTGCGCACCGTCACCCCGGCCGGCAGGGCGGGGGAGGCGAGTTGCAGGGCGGAGCGCACCGCCTCTTCCAGGTCGCCCGGGGGAGATTGCGCCACCTCCACCCGTGCGAACTGGAGCACGTCGCGCAGGATGGTGCGGGCCTTCAGGCCGCTGTCGTGGATGGCGCGCAGATAGACGCCGAGCTTGGTGTCGCCGTGGGCGCGGGGCATCGCCAGTTCCGACAGGCTGACCACGGGTTGAAGCAGGTTGTTGATCTCGTGGGCGAGGCCGCCAACGAGGCTGCCCAGCGCGGCCATGGTCTGCTTCTGCCGGGCCGCCTCGCCGGCCTGGCGGAGCGCGGTGATGTCGCTGGTGGTGCCGCGGTAGCCGAGGAAGCGCCCGTCGGCGTCGCTGTGCGGGACCCCGCTGACCATCACCCAGCGCGCCGTCCCGCCGGGGGCGGCCAGGGGGAAGGCCAGCCGGCGGAACGGCGCGTGCCGCCGCAGCGCCTCCATCAGGACGGGAAAATCCTCCTCGGGCCGGCCGGGGTCGAGCAGGTCGGCGTGGGTGAAGCCCAGCAACTCCGCGCCGCCGCGCCCCGTCGATTCCTGGGCGCGCGGCGACAGGGCGGTGAAGCGGCCGTCGCGGTCGGTTTCCCAGAACCAGTCGTTGGAGCATTCCAGAAGCGCCCGCCAGCGCGCCTCGCTCTGGCGCAGCTCGGCGGTGCGGGTGGCGATGATCGATTCCAGGCTGTCGAGGTGGTCGCGCAGGGCTTCCTCGCTGCGGCGCATCCGGTAGAAGGCGAGGTCGTAGGGGGTCTTCAGCGCGGTGACGATGATCGCCTTGTAGAGCAGGTAGAAGGACAGGATCTTGAAGAAATGGCCCAGGGCGTTCATCAGCCCGTGCGGGTCGTGGTGCAGGGCGAAAGCCATCTCCTGGGGGATCAGCAGGGCGAAGCCCGCCAGCACGAGCCGGTACACGCCGCGCCCGAACTGGCGCCGCCGGGTGGCCAGCAGGAGACAGGCCAGGCCCGCCATCGCGCTGATGACGTATTCGCTGGCGATCTTGAAGGCCGTCGGCCCGTCCCCCGGCACGTAGCAGTCCGGCATGATCCCGAAGACGAAGACGGCCAGCAGCACACCGCCGAAGGCCACCGCCTGCACCAGCAGCGCGTCCCCTGTCCGCACGCGCGATTCGGCCAGGAGGGGGGCGGCCAGGAAGACCCCGGCTTGCAGGTAGCGCGCCGATATCCAGAGCTGCATCGCCAGGTTCGGGCTTTCGTCGGCGAGAATCGTCATGCCGGGGAAGGCGACGATGTGCAGCAGGTCGGTCAGGGCCATCGCCGGCAGAGACAGGCCGACCAGGGCGAGGAAGGGCGACTGGTTGGAGGTGCGGGTGTTCCACGCGATCATGAAGATCGTGACGGACACGGTGACCGCGAACAGCTCGGCGCAGATGTGAAACAGCAGGTAGTTCTGCCGCATGACCGCGAACAGCACCACCAGCAATCCGACGATGAATCCGATCTCGGGGAGGTAGGGCGGGTTCCAGCCGCTTCTCCGCGTCGGCGGGCCGAAGGCCGGCGGCTCGGCCATGGTCATGGGCGTATCGTGTCCAGGGGGCTGCCTTCGCGAAAGAGGTGTCCGGCCGACCTTAGCAACCGCTCCGCCCGACGGAAGAGTGCACGGATTGTCGCGGCTGCTCCGGCGCGTGTTCGTCACCGTGTTCGCTGATGGGATCCCCAGGCACCGTTGCCAGGACGGTAGCCGTCCACGGCAAACAGGCGCCCACTCCGCGCCGCATGGTTCCGTGCCGGCGGAGTTTGGCGGGGGCCGTCAAATGCGGTGGGGATCACGCGCGGCCGGGATCACGCACAGTCCGGATCACACCTCGTCGGCGGCGGAAGGCAGGTCGAACGGGGTGCTGACGAAGGGATCGCCGCGGCCGTGGCCGGCGCGGTCGTGTCCCTTCTCCGTCGCGGCCTTGCGGTAATAGCCGACGATGAAAACGCGCACGGCGTTGGCGAGCGACACGCCACCCACACTCCGGACCCGGCGCGACTGCTCGACCAGCCGATCCTTCAGGTCGCAGCACAACTCGTCGACCGTCAGATCCTCCCGGCGGCAGATCTCCTCCAGGGCCTCCCAATAGGAAAGCTCAAGCCGGATCTGGGTGGGGCGACCGAACAGGTTGATGGACCGGCCGATCAGCGGGATCGCGTCCGCCACCGGGGTCGTGTTCTGTGCCTTCGGCTCATGTCCGGCCATGGCGGTCTGGTCCTCTGTTCCCACCCTGTCCCCTCCTATACCATCCCCGCGGGATGATTGAAAGAACTTGCGACGACAAAACCTATCGATGGTAGACCTATGGGTCAAAGATCCTGATTGGTGTCACCGGACATGTCTTTCAGCATATCCAGGTCGGTAATGACGATGAAGCCCTTGGCGTAGCTTACCGCCCCGGACTTGCGCAGGGCGCGCAGGCTCTTGTTCACCATTTCGCGGGTGACGCCCAGCATGGCGGCAAGTGCCTCCTGGGAAACCGGCTGGTTGACCCGCAGCCCGCCCGGCGTGCGCTGGCCGTAGGCGTCGGCAAGCCGCAGGATCCGCCGGGCCAGCCGGCGCGGCACGTCGTGGAAGACGGCGTCCTCGATGTTCTCCGACACCCAGCGCAGCCGCTCGCACAGCACCCCCATCATGCCGATGCACAGCCGGGGATGGCGCTCCAGGAAGGCGATGAAGTGCGGGCGGTCGATGCGGAAAAGCTCGGACGGGCGCAGGGCGGTGGCCCCGGCGGTGCGCGGCTTGCCGTCGAGCAGCGCGATCTCCCCCAGCATGTCACCGGCGTCCAGGATGTTGAGCAGCATCGTCTTGCCGTCCGCCGAGCCGGTGGAGATGGCGATCTGGCCCCTCAGGATGACGTAGAGGCAGTCGCCCGGATCGCCTTTCTCGAAGAGAACCTTTCGCTCCTCGACGCGCCACGGCCGGCCAAGCGACACAAGCTCGGCCATCTGGCCGTCGTCGAGCCCGCCCAGCAGTTGGTTGCGCCGCAGGATCGCGGCAACGTCCGTCAACACACTCATGCGCGCCCTGGCCGCCCGTTCCCTGCCCGGGGCCGGCAAGGACCGCCCGTGGCGGTGGCATTCTAGAGCAACGTGCGTTCATTCTGAAACGCACGATGCTCGATATCTTTGTTTTACGAACGAATTCACGCTTCAGAGCGATTCCGGCCCTGCGCGATCCGCTCCGAGCCGATTTGCGGCGCGCCGCTCACGCCCCGGGGGTCGCCTCGCGGACCGCCGTCTCCCACAGGAGTGTGCGTTCGAAGTGGAAGCGGGCGTCCGCTGCCGCCGCGCCCTGCGCCGCCCAGCGGCGCATGGCGCGCAGCATCTGGCGCGCGTCCTCGCGCTTCTGGTCGAAGCGGCCACCGGGCAGCCAGGTCCTGAAGTCGGCCAGTTCCTCCGCCGGCACCCCGCGGTCGGCGGCGAGCCGCAGCACCCGGCCATAGCCGCGGTCGCGGTAGGGCAGGGCCTTGGCGATGGCCTCGATCTGCCTCGCCGTTGCGGGTGGAATCACGCCGTCCACCACCGCGTCGGACAGGGTGCGGCGGATGTTCACCATCGCCTCCGACAGGGCCGGATAGCCGAGTTCGGCCGGCCCGTGGATCACCGCCACCTCGTCGTCGTCTTCCAGGCGGCCGTCCTTGTAGGCTTCGAAGATGGCGCCGATTCCGGTCATGCCGAAGGGGTGCAGCTCGGCGGCGCGCAGCGCGCCCATGCTCGACGCGCCGAACACCGCCACACCCTGGCTGATGGCGAACAGGATCTCCTTGTGCCAGACCGAGGGGATGTTCTCGAAGAAGCCGTCGACGATGCCGATGGCCCGCGGCCGGGACGGCGCGCCGGGTCCGCACAGGCGGATGATGTCGCCCTGGGCGACCGGTGGCAGGAAGGCGGCGTCCAGCTCGCGCGCCGCGTCATCCCGCGGCAGGGTCGGGCCGAGGAAGACGCAGAGGCCGGTTTCAGGTCTTGCGTTCATGCGCGCTCCTCCAGAACGGCGCGGGCGCGCGTGCCCAGCAGATAGTCGGGGGAATCGTCGACCCCTTCCAGGCCGGGGATGACGACGCGGACCACCGGAACGCCGAACTCCGGCCTGGTCAGGTCGACCGCCACCGCCTCCTCGATGCCCACCGCCCGCAGCCGGTCGAGCTGGAAGGCGAGATCCTCCTCGATCGTCCGCCCGGAGAAGGTGGGCACCGTGGTGAAGCTGCGGTGGCCGGCACCGGCCACGATGCGCTCTTTCCAGAGGGTGTGCAGGGCGGGGTCGAGGTGGCGCTCGTACTCGGCGCGGGGCATGTCGTCGCGCGCCCCGGCGATGAAGGTCAGCCGGCTCTGCGCCGCCTCGGTCAGGGCGCGGGACAGGGCGATCTCGCGCGCCGCATGGCACCCCATGCCCAGCGCCGGGCGGATGGAGGGCTGCGGCGCGTCCTCCCGCGTGACGATTCGGCAGAGGAAGGCCGGCAGGCCGACGTCGCTGGTGATGTCCCACAGGCCGACCTCCACACCGGCGGCGTTGAACCGTTCCAGCAGCGCGTGGCAGAGCGGGTCGGTGACGGTGGCGGGGTCGAGGCGGGTGGCGTCCTGGGAGTCCCGGTCGCGCAGGCGCCACAGGGTGGCGGCGTCGCGTTCGACCAGTTCGGTGACGGCGTGGGCGATGGCCTCCACCCGGTGATTGCCCGAGGCCAGCCCGTTGGAACCGGCCGGGAAGCAGCCGGAGCCGGGAGGCAGCGGAGCCACGAAATTGAGATGGACCATCTCGAAGGGGACCCATTTGGTCCCGCCCCCCAGAAGGTCCGTCCCTTCGATCCACAGCAGAGGGGTGTGGGGGGTGAAGGCGCTGGTTGACAGACGCGGCAGGCGCGCCACGTCGACGACGGGGTGGGTCCAGCGCAGCTCGTCGTAACTGGCGTATTTCAGCGGCAGGGTGATGCGTTCGGCGTGGAAGCCCTCGATGGACTCCATGACGCCCGACGCCTTGGCCGCGGCCAGCGTCACGCCCTTTCCCTGCGACACCGAGATCGAGCGCGAATTCGGCCGGGTCACCATCACGACCGGAATGCCGACATCGTCCAGCCCGGTGACGTTGGCCACCCGCGTGATGCCCATGACCGGAAGCAGCGGGGCGACGCGGGCCAGGGTCTGCTCCGGCGCCACGACACGGTGGGTGCCGGTGGTGTGGGCCTTGATGGCCTGTTCGGCGGCGGTGGAGACGACCATGGGACCGGATGGTAGGGAAGGGAGGCTCTCCGGTCGAGAACGCTCGCTTCACGGATAATGGGAGGGAGGAAGGAAGGACGGGCGGGACCGTGGCGAGCCAGCCGGTAGAGCGCCGGCCGCCACGGCCCGAGGATGGAGGGGTGACCCCGCCGATCAGAGGCCCGGAGTGATCTGGAAGCGGCCGGCCTGATGGTCGTCGTTGTTGAAGCCGCGACGGTCGCCGATGCGGGCGGTCGCGGTCAGGCTGGCGGCCTGCTCGGCCACTTCGTTCACGCCTTCGGCGGACACCGAGAAGAGGCGGCCGTCGGCACCACGGACGAGAGCGGACTGGCTGATGGCGGAAGTCATGGACGCAGCTCCTTGCCTTGAGGTTCGGTCGGGGACCGCGTTTGACCGCGGCTTGACCGGACTGTCGGGCGGAAGGGCGGCTCCGGACTGTGAAGAACTTCACAGGGCGGACGGCCTCCGCGGGGCTACATCGGGGGTCCTTGTGCGCGCCGATGCGCCAGGCCGACCAGGAGCGCTCCCATGAAGATGGAACGTCGTATTCCCCGCAATCTCGACCAGATGGCCGACCTCAGCTCGCTCGCCGTTGCGCCCGCCGTGGTGTCGCGGTCGGTGGCCATCGGCGGGCGCCGCGCCAGCCTGCGGCTGGAGGCGGTGATCTGGGACGGGTTGAAGGAGATTGCCCAGCGCGAGGGCAAGGTTCTGGAGGCGCTGTGCGCGGAGATCCACGACACCCGCACCGAAGGCATTCCCTTCGCCACCAGCGTGCGGGTCTATGTCCTCAACTATTTCCGCAAGGGTGAGGCGAGCAGCCCGGTGCTCGCCAACTGACGGCTTGCCGGCGCCGGCGGGATCGGCGCCGGCGCCGTCAGGAGTGGGCGGCCGCCGTGGCGCGGCGGCACTGCGCGAGCAGCGGCCCCATGGACAGCCGCAAGCCCAGCGCTTCCGCCGACGCGAACGAGCGGGCGGCCTCGGCAGGGCGTGCCGCGGCCTCCTGCGCCCGCCCGAGGGCAAGCAGGCCCCACGCCTCCACGGCCTCCTGCCCGGACTCCCGCGCGAGGCGGCAGGCCTCCTCGGCGCAGCGCATGGCGCCGTTCGGGTCGCCGGCCATCAGGGTGACGTCGGACAGCCAGTTGAGCGTCTGCGCCTCATGACGGGTCACGCCGATCATGCGGCCATGCTCGCGGCTGGCGGTCAGCAGCGCGGCGCCTTCCGTCATCGAACCCGTCCGGGCCAGCGCGTAGCCCAGCGCGCCCAGGGTCCAGGGCTGGTAGACGTGGGCCCGCATCGCCTCGGCCAGCGTCATGGCGGTCTTCAGGAACGGGATGGCCTGCTCGTGGCTCCCGCCGAGGATGTGCACCAGCCCGAGATAGAGGCTGGCGACCACCTTGGAAAAGGCGTGGCCACTCTCCTCCGCGGCCTCGAAGGCGGCGACGGCCGTCGCCACGGCCTCCGGCTGGCGGCCCAGCTCCGCCTGCGCGCGCGCCAAGTGGCCGCGCGCGGCGACGATGGCGGCAAGCGTCAGGCCGTAACGGCCGAAGCTGCGGTCGTCGGCGACCAGGTGAATGGCCTCGCCGACGGTGTCAGCCGCCTCCCGGAACGCGCCCTTCTCCGTCAGCATGCCGCCGAGGCGGATCAGGAGTTGGACGAGGGTGGTGCGCTGGTGGCGGCTTTCCGCCGTCCTCAGGGCGTCGCGGCTCAGCGCGATGCCGGTGTCGAGATCGCCGTAGGCCCAATGCACCGAAGCCAGCATGGAGGTGGCGCGGGCGTGGCCGATGCGGTCGTCGAGACGCAGCGCCAGCGACCGCGCCTTCTCCAGCAGGTTGTCGGCGCCGCGGCCCCCCTGGGGCAGCAGGATGCGGGGGATGGCGATCCACAGGTCGATGCGGCGCAGCCCGTTGCGCCGGGTTTCCGGCAGATGGTCGAGCGCCTTGAGGGCGTTGCCGTAATAGCGGCCGGAATCGGCGTGCCGGCAGCGCTCCTCCGCCCGCCGGCCGGCGCGGCGGCCGTAGACGCAGGCGGACGCCCAGTCCTCGGCGAAGAAGGCGTGGTGGGCCATCAGCTCGGTGCGGCCGGGCAGATCCTCCTCCCGGCGCCGGCGCAGCGCGCGCAGGATGTGGCCGTGCAGCGGCTGGCGCTCGCGCCGGGTCAGCGTCGCGTAGGCGACCTCCTGGACCAGCGCGTGGCGGAAGGTCACCTCCAGGTTGGGCAGCAGGCGGGAGCGCGCGAGATAGCCTTCCTGCTCCAGCCGTGCCAGCACCGCCGGCAGCTCCGCCGAGGGCACCGGTGCGATCTGCCGCAGCAGGTCGAGGTCGACCGCTCCGCCGATCACCGCCGCGTGCATCAGCGTGCGCCGCGCCGGCTCCGGCAGGGTGTCGATGCGCGCCGCCAGGAGCCCGTGCACGGTGGCGGGCAGGAGCATGCGGTCGTCGCGGTCGCCGAGCTGGTACTGTCCGGGGCTGCCGACGACGACGCCCGCTGATTCCAGCGCCCGCAGCGACTCCTCCAGATAGAGCGGCACGCCCTGGCTCTGCGCGGCCACCCGCGCCTTCAGGTCGGCCAGCGACGGGTGGCGGCCCAGCCAGTGATCGAGGAACTCGTCGATCTGGATCGCCTCCAGCGGCTCGATCGCGATCCGCCGGACCGTGTCGGGCGCCGTCCAGCCCGCGGCGGAATCCGGGCGCGCGGTGACCAGGACCAGCACCGGCGCGTCCTCCACCACGGCGGCCAGGGAGTCGAGCAGCCGCGTGGTCAGGCCGTGGGTCCAGTGGGCGTCCTCCACCAGGATCAGAAGCGGACGCGCGCCGGCCAGATCGAGCACCGCCGCGACCAGCCCGTCGATGGCGAAATCCACCCTCTGGGCGGCGTCCAGCCCCTGCCACAGCGGGCAGGGCGAGGGAGTCCCGAGCAGCTCGCGCACCGCCTCCCCGGCCAGTTCGCCGGCCCCGCGCCCGGCCGCCGCGACGACCAGGGCCGCCCCCTGGCCGGCCGCCGGAACCCCGGCCGCGCCGGCCACCAGCTGGGCGAGGCTGACCGCCGCCGCTTCCAGGTCGTCGGGCTCGCCAAGGCGGCGGATGGGGAACTGCGGCCATTGCAGGACGCCGAATCCGGCCGCCTCTTCGTGGCGGGTCAGCTCGCCGGTCAGGCGGGACTTGCCGATTCCGGCCTCGCCGCTCAGCAGGACGACGCTGCCGGTCCCAGCCGCCGCTTGGCGCAGCGCCTCGGTCAGGGCGGCCATCTCGCTGCGCCGGCCGACGAACAGGCTGGTGTCGGAGGACAGCAGATCCATGGCGGTGCGCCGGATCGCCCGCACCGACTCCAGCGCGAAGACCGCGAGCGGCTCGGCGCCCTTGGCGAGCCGAAGGACGCCGGCGGGACGCACGCTGAGGCCGGCGGGAACCAGATCCCGCGTCTCCCGGCTGAGCAGCACGCCGTTGGGGTCGGCGCGCTGCTGGAGCTTGGCGGCGGCATGGACCGTCTCGCCGACCGTGCGGTAGTCGCTCCAAACCCCGCTTTCGACGACCTGGGCCAGCACCTCGCCGGAGCTGATGCCGACCCGCACCTTGAAGTCGCCCGAATCGGAGGCCGCCCGGGCGATGTCCTGGGCGGCGAGGCAGGCGCGCAGCGCATGGTCCTCCAGCGCCGTCGGCGCGCCGAACACCGCCATCATGCCGTCGCCCAGCATCTGGGCGACCGTGCCGCCGTAGCGGGAGACGCTGTGGGTCAGAATGTGAAGGATGGCGAGAAGCGCCTGGTCGGCCTCCTCCGGGTCGCGCCCGGACACCATGGCCGAGGATTCGACGATGTCGGCGAACAGGACGGTGACCACCTTGCGTTCGCCCGGCGTGCGGCGAATGCCGGAGTAGCGACCGAAATCCGGCCGCGCTGGAGCATCCCGCGAGTTCGACTGCCTGTCCGCCATTTGCAAGATCCCCCGCGGACTTCCATCAACATATTAGAGCATGCATCGGCCCCATTGTGGATATCGTTCCAATCTGTCGGCAAATCTTTTTCGCAGGGTTGCCATGAATTTCCTGCGAATGCGTGTGATCTCTGGCCGCGGTGGGCGGCGTGTGCTGCGTTTTCGCACAAGACCCGCCTCCCCACCGGCGGCGGCGGGCACCGCCGGTGGGGAGGCCGGGGGTCGAGTCGGCGCTGCCGCCCGGCCGTCAGCGGCGGACGGCGATGCCTTCCACCTGGCTGACGTCGCGCACGGCGCCGCGGTCGGCGCTGGTGGTCAAGGCGGCATAGGCGCGCAGGGCCGGGGACACCACACGCTTGCGGTCGGCGGGCTTCCAGGCGGCGGTCCCGCGGGCGTTCATGGCGTCGCGGCGGCGGCCCAGCTCGTCCTCCGGCACCTCCAGCGTGATGCTGCGGTTGGGGATGTCGATGGCGATGCGGTCGCCCTCCTCGACCAGGGCGATGGTGCCGCCCTGGGCGGCCTCCGGCGAGGCGTGACCGATGGACAGGCCCGAGGTGCCGCCCGAGAATCGGCCATCGGTGACCAGCGCGCAGGCCTTGCCCAGCCCCTTCGACTTCAGGTAGCTGGTCGGGTACAGCATCTCCTGCATGCCGGGGCCGCCGCGCGGACCCTCGTAACGGATGACCACCACGTCGCCGGCCTTGACGCTGTCGCCGAGGATTGCGGCGACAGCCGCGTCCTGGCTTTCGAACACGCGGGCCGGGCCGGCGAAGACGAGGTTGGAGGGATCGACGCCGGCCGTCTTCACGATGCAGCCGTTCTCCGCCAGGTTGCCGTACAGCACCGCCAGGCCGCCATCCTTGCTGAAGGCCCTGTCGACCGAGCGGATGACGCCGGCGTCGCGGTCGAGATCCAGGGCCGGCCAGCGCTTGTCCTGGCTGAAGGCGATGGTGGTGGGGATGCCGCCCGGCGCGGCCTTGTACAGGGTGTGGACGGCGGGATCCGCCGTGCGGCGGACGTCCCAGCGCTCCAGCGCCTCGCCCAGGGTTGGGGCGTGGACGGTGGGGACGTCGCGGTTGAGCAGGCCGGCGCGGTCCAGCTCGCCCAGGATGCCGAAGATTCCGCCGGCCCGGTGCACGTCCTCGATGTGGACGTCGGACACCGCCGGGGCGACCTTGCAGATGTTGGGCACGCGCCGCGACAGGCGGTCGATGTCGGCCATCGTGAAATCGACGCCGCCTTCCTGGGCCGCGGCCAGAAGGTGCAGGACCGTGTTGGTCGAGCCGCCCATGGCGATGTCCAGCGTCATGGCGTTCTCGAAGGCGGCGACGGTGGCGATGCCGCGGGGCAGGGCGGTGGCGTCCTCCTCCTGGTACCAGCGGCGGCACAGCTCCACCGCCATGCGGCCGGCGGCCAGGAACAGCTCCTTGCGGTCTGCGTGGGTGGCCAGGACGGTGCCGTTGCCGGGCAGCGCCAGGCCGAGCGCCTCGGTCAGGCAGTTCATGGAATTGGCGGTGAACATGCC
>JAEZHQ010000547.1 GCA_023416455.1 Pseudomonadota bacterium
GTCCAGCCGAGCCGTGCGCCGCCGGTGCGCCCGAGGCGGGCCGGCGGCAGGGCGCCGGCGTCCGGCCGCAGCTCGATCTCCAGGTCGAGCGACGGGTCGCCGATGCAGAACAGGCTCAGCTCGCACAGGGCGGCGAAGCCGTCGCCGCCGGGCAGCAGGCGGTGCAGGGCCGGCCCGTCGAGGGGGCCGAGGATCAGGCGCACGCGCGCGTCCTGCTGCCAGACGCGGGTTCCCGCCATGGCGGTGCGGCCCAGCGCGTTGTTCCGCCCGTGCGCCCCGATGGCCGTGGTCTCGCGGCGGTCCACCGTCAGCCAGGCGCCGATCAGCTTGCGCCCTTCGACGCGGACCCCGAACAGCGCGGCGACCAGGCTGCACAGCGTGGCCAGCGAGCGCGGCTGGTGGGTCAGCATCCCGACATGCTGGAGCAGCGAGCGGTCGGCCGCCTTCAGCCGGTCGCGCAGGCCGGGCGTGCCCAGCCCGACGAGGCTGTAGAGGTAGCGCGCGAAGGCGGTGCGGTGCGGCGGCTTGCGGTCGAAGGCGACGCGGTGGCGGCGCCGGATCTGGTAGAGAAGGGCGATCAGCCGGTGCTCGAACAGGCCGAGGAAGTCCTTCATGGCGCGGTCGCGCCGGCTGATCCGCTCCAGCAGCAGCTGGGTGTAGGGCGGCGGCAGCGGGCCGTGGGCGCCGGAGATCCCGAGGAAGCTGGTGGACACCGCGTAGGGGCCGTCGGCCTCGGCCGGGGGGTGGACCCCCAGCACGTCGGAGGCCGGGAAGGCCAGGGAGGGGACGTGGACGAAGCGCGCCGCCTCCTGCGCCGACACCGGGCCGGTGCCGACGGAGACGCTTCCCGGCCGCAGCATCTCGATCAGCCGCACCACCTGGTAGAAGTCGAACCGGTAGGACTCCTCCAGCAGAAGGCTCTGCACCGGGCGGGCGGGCAGCCGGGGGGCGGCGCTCCTCTGCTCGCTCATACCAGCCCGCCCGCCCCCTCGCGCGCCGCCCATTCACGCAGGATC
This sequence comes from Pseudomonadota bacterium, assembly GCA_023416455.1. Taxonomy (GTDB): domain Bacteria; phylum Pseudomonadota; class Alphaproteobacteria; order Azospirillales; family Azospirillaceae; genus Azospirillum. The sequence continues at coordinate 1,017 of JAEZHQ010000547.1, forward strand.
CCCTCCCGCTGGAGGCTGCGGACGGCGAGCTGGGTGAAGGAGTTCATGGAGGCGTGGAGGGCGAAGAAACGGTCCAGCACCCCGGCGAAGGGGAAGATGCTGGAGCCCACATAATGGCGCTCGTCGAAGGTCAGGACCACCTCCGAGCCGCGGCAGAAGCCGCGCCAGGCGTCGCGGCCGAGGCGGCGGACCACGGTGTTGCAGGTCATCTCCCGGATGCCCTCGATCTGCTGCTCGACCACCGCCGTGTTGGCGAGGTTGTAGACGCGAAGAATCTCCTTCAGCGCCTCCAGCCGCTGCGGCGCGTTGCCGAAGGACAGGCGGTTGACGGTCAGGGTGGAGACCAGCCGCCACAGCGTCTCGCCGTGGGCGGGCGGGGCGAGCTGCCGGGAAGGCTTGGTCAGCAGGACGATGCGCGACACCGGCACCGTCTCGTCGGTCTTGAGCACGGTCTGCGCGACCATCCGTTCCGCAAGGCCGCGGTTGGTGCAGACGATGTCGGCGTAGGCCACCTTGTCGGCGAGCTGGGAGGGATGGAAGTCCAGGTCCACCAGGCTCAGCAGCAGATCCGTGCCGGACTGGCCGGGCGCCGAGGCGGCCAGCCTCCGGGTCATCCAGAAGACGTTGCCCTCGCCGTTGCCATGATGGTTCAGGGCGAAGTAGGGCTTCACCGTCTCCGGCCGGGGCTGGCCGGGGCTGACCAGCTGCACCGATTCCACGGTGTGGATCTCCGTGGTCGCCTCCCGGCGCAGGTCGGCGACGATGCGGTATTCGGACTGCTGGTGGGTGATGCGGATGGGATCGCTGGTGCGGCGGAACAGGTTGATGACCGGCACGCAGCCGAGGTGGAAGCTGTTGGCGTCCACCGTCAGGGCGCGCTTGGGCATGTGGGAGAACAGCAGCGCGATGCGCAGCGTGTCGGCGTCGGGCCGCCGCTCCAGCCCCGACAGCTCGAAGAAGGAGAACTTGTCGGGGAAGGTGAAGTATTCCTGGATCAGCCGGTGCGGCGCGCCGATCAGGTCGTCCCCCGGCAGCACCGTCTCTTCGTCGCCGAAGCCGACGAAGCGCAGCCGGTCGGGCGGCAGGATCACCGTGCGCGCGTGGTCCTTCGACAGCAGGGCGATGCCGCTGAGGCGGGTCGCCAGCAGCTCGTAGATCTGGCTGGCCTGGACCCGGTCGCCGCCGATGAAGAAGCGCAGCCGCTTCAGCGGCAGCGTGGCGAGCGCCGCCCCGGCCCCCTCGACGCGGATCTCGATCGCGCCGGCGTGGCGCCCCTCGGCCACGGGCAGCTCGTAATCGACCACGCTGCCCAGGCGGGAATCGGCGATGCGCACCGGCCACAGCTCCAGCGGCCAGGCGGTGCGGAAGCGGCAGGGCACGCCCTCGCCGGTCTCGGCGTAGAGGGGCAGGCCCTTGGGCACCAGCTCGCCGGCGGCCGGCCCCCCGTCGGGGCCGACGACGCATTTGGCGATGGCCATGGAGGGCACCGGCGCCATCAGCTGCGGGAACAGCACGCCCAGCAGGCTGGCCGGGATCTCCAGGAACTCCGAGTCCAGGTTGTGCTGGAGGCGCCCGACCAGATAGGCGAAGGACTCGATCAGCCGCTCCACGTGGGGATCGGCCGACTCGTCGCCGCCGAACTCCAGGCGGCTGGCGACCTTCGGGTATTTGGCGGCGAACCACCGCCCCTCCCGCCGCAGGTAGGCGATCTCGCGCAGATAGTGCGGGAGGAGGGGATCCTGATCCTCACCAGCCATGCGCAACCTCCGCCTCGCCGTCCCCGCCCAGATGGATGGGGAAGGACACCGGCGCCGGAACGCCGTCGACCGTCATCAGCGCCGCGACCTCCATCGTCACTCTCCGGTTCTTGAGCGTCCGCCAGTCAACCGTCACCGCCACCGACCGGAGGCGGGGCTCGAAGGCCGCGACGGCGGCGGCGATCTCCTGGGCGATCCGCAGCAGCCCCTCGCGGTCGCGCTCGCCGGAGCGCGCGATGTCGGGACCGCCGTAGTCGATGGTGCTGCGGAAGGGGGCCGTCCCGGCGCTCCGGGGCGCGCGCGTGTTGAGCAGCCACGACACCTCGCGCGCGACGGACTCGCGCAGCGCGCGGGCATCCAGGGCGCGAAACGGCGAAGGCTCCGCCGTCCGTTCCGGATCGTCGTCGACGATCCGCTCGAACAGCAGAGCCCGGCCGCGCCACGCGTGCCCCGGTTGGGATCCCCCTGACCTGGACGGCGGCACGGGGCGTTAGGCCGCCTTGTTCTGGGACAGATCCCAGCCGGCCGACACCGAGCCGTCCTTGGAGCCCTGGTTGTTGAACATGCTGTAGGTCCACTTGATCGCCGTGTAGTTCAGCGTCACGCTCTCGCTCGGCAGGTCGCCGCCCTTGGCCGAGGAGTTGCTGACCGAGGAGACGTACACGTCGCTCAGCTCCATCTCCCAGAACACCTCGGTCTTACCCTCCAGGGTGCGGGCGTAGTAGATCTGCACCTTGCCCAGGTCGACGCCCTTGGAGCAGGCTTCGAGCAGCTTGGCCGAGGCCTTGTCCAGGTACTTGGTGATGGCGATATCGCCGTGCTGCGAACGGCCGCGGGTGCGCGAGTTGCCGGACTTGTCGAAGGTGACCGGCAGGGAGATGGAATGCTGGACCGCCAGCAGGTCGATCTCCTTGGCGTGGCCGTCGATGGTCGACTCGCCCTCGATCGCGAACTTGTCGGCGATCTTCATGATGATGGCGTCCATGGCTCAGGGCCTCCTCTGTGATGATGGCGTTGTGGGTTGCAGGTTGCGGGTGGCGCGGGCCGCTGCCCGGTCGCGGGCGCCGGGGGTGCCCCGGCGCCCGCGATCCCGGGATCAGGACGCGGCCGGCGCCGGCAGCTCGGCGACCAGGCGGATCGACGTGGTCAGCTCTTCCAGCTGGAAGTGCGGGCGCAGGAAGACGGTGGCGCGGAAGACGCCCGGCTTGCCCGGAACCTCGAAGACGTCGACGCGGGCCTCGCGCAGCGGCAGGCGGGCCTTGGTCGGCTGCGACGCCTGGTCGTCCAGGTTGACGTACTGGGCGATCCAGGTGTTCAGGAACTTCTGGATGTCGGCGCGCGACTGGAACGAGCCGATCTTGTCGCGCATGATCGCCTTGAGGTAATGGGCGAAGCGCGACGAGGCCAGGATGTAGGGCAGGACCGCCGACAGGCGCGCGTTGGCGTTGGCGGCGTCGGTGTTGTAGACCTTGGGCTTGTTGACCGTCTGGCCGCCGAAGAAGGCGGCGTAGTCGGTGCCCTTGGAGTGGACCAGCGACACGAAGCCGAGGTCGTTCAGCTCCTTCTCGCGGCGGTCGGTGATGGCCACCTCGGTCGGGCACTTCAGGGCGATGTCGCCGTTGTCGGTCTTGAAGGTGTAGGTCGGAAGCCCGTCGACCAGGCCGCCGCCCTCGACGCCGCGGATGGCGGCGCACCAGCCGTACTTGGAGAAGGCTTCGGTGATGCGGGCGCCCAGCGCCCAGGCGGCGTTGCCCCACACGAACTTGGAATGGTCGCCGCCGCCGACGTCCTCGGTGAAGTTCACGCCCTCGACCGGCTTGGTGTCCGGGCCGTAGGGCAGGCGCATCAGGATGTGCGGAAGCACCAGGGAGAGGTAGCGGGAATCCTCGCTCTCACGCAGCGCGCGCCACTTCACCAGCTCCGAGCTTTCGAAGATCTTCGACAGGTCGCGCGGGTTGCCGATCTCGGTGAAGCTGTCCATGTCGAACAGGCGCGGCGAGGCCGCCGAGATGAAGGGCGCGTGGGCGGCGGCGGCGACCTGCGACAGCGACTTCAGCAGCTCCATGTCGGGAGCGTTGCGGCCGAACTCGTAGTCGCCGATCAGGACGCCGTAGGGCTGGCCGCCGAAGGTGCCGTACTCGGCCTCGTAGATCTTCTTGAACAGGGTGCTCTGGTCGAACTCCGAAGCCTTCTCGAAGTCGGCCAGCAGCTCCTTCTTGGAGGCGTTCAGGAAGCGCAGCTTCAGCGTCGGGCCGGTCTCGGCGCGGCTGACCAGATAGTGCATGCCGCGCCAGGTCGCCTCCAGCTTCTGGAACGCCTCCTCGTGCAGGATGGCGTTGAGCTGGGCGCTGATGAGCTCGTCGATCTCGGCGATGCGGGCCTTGATGACGGCGGTGGAGTCCTTGCTGACGGCGACGCCGCTGTCGATGACCTGGGCGATGAACTGCCCGATCAGGTCCTTCGCGTGGGCCGTCTGCGAGGCGTCGCGGGCCATCTTGCCGTCGGTGAGGATGCGGTCGAGGATCGAGCCGCTGTCCTGCTCCGTCGTGATCAGCACGCCCTGGTTGTCGAGGGTTTCGGTGGCCATTCTAATCTCCAGATCCCTGTCCTTGGAGGAGCGTCAGTGAGGTCGTCAGGCCGACGGCTCTTCGTCGGCCGCCGGCGCATCGGCCGCCGCGCCCGCCGCGCCGTCCAGCGCGCCGCGCAGGGCGGTCTGCTGGTCGGAACTCTCCATGACCGAGACCAGGAGCGCGTTCAGCTCGTCGTTGCCTTCGAGCTTGGCCAGCAGGTCGTTGAGGCGCTCGCGGGCGTCGTACAGGCGGCGCAGCGGCTCGACCTGCTTGATGACCGACACCGGGTCGAAGTCCTCAAGCTTGTTGAAGCGCAGCTCGACGTTCAGGTGCGAGCCGTCGTTGGCCAGGCGGTTCTCGACCTGGAGCGGCAGGCGCGGGCCGACCGAGGCCATGACGTCGTCGAAGTTGTCGCGGTCGATCTCGACGAAGCTGCGGTCCTTGAGCTTGGGCAGCGGATTCTCCGGCTTGCCCGCGGCATCGGCCAGGATGCCGACGATCAGCGGCAGTTCCTTGTTCTGGATGGCATCGCCGATTTCGACGTCGTAGGTGATCTGGACGCGGGGGGGGCGGACGCGGTCCAACTTATGCTGAAGGCTCTCGCTCATCTAGGATCACTCCCAGTTAAAAGAAGTTGGAATTCTACGCAGCTGCGGTTTTCACATCGCCGGAACCGTACCTCAAGGTCCGCCCCCAGGGACGTGGCTCTTGCACGGCTCAGTAAAAGTCGGAGTAAAAAATAAAGCAGCGCCGGTGTGAAGCCAAGCGATAAATTGCTTTATTTCCGACATGAAATTTTCCTGGCAGTGCAAAAGAATTTGTCATCCTTCTGTAAGACATTTTCTTGGATCGATTGCGAGAAATACCTTTTCCTCATGCCGCAGTGCGGGCAGGGAAGGGTAGTTTCGCAATTCCTGGCAGAGTGCCGGCCGGGCGGCGGAGGGACGGTCCGGGGGGCGCTCCGCCCCCGGGATTCCGTGCCGGCCATGGCCGGACGCTCGCTCCTTCAGGCCGCCGCTGTCAACATGGCCGGCTCGCCGCGGGTGAACCGTCGTTGAGGATGCCGTGCGGACCTGGCATGTGCCTTGCTCCTTTCTGCTCCTGGCGGGGGGCTGATCAGGTGAAGCCGTAGAGGAAGCCGACGTCGTTGACGTCCACATGGACGGCCGAGAAGGGCTTGTCCTCGACCATGCGGCGCAGCACCTCGTCGGACAGCTCGGCGAGGAGCGTGTCGTTCAGCACCCCGTCGATGGAGCGTGCGCCGCTTTCCACCTCGGTCGCGCGCGCCACGATGGCGTCGACGACGGCGGGGGTGAAGGTCAGCTCGGCGCGGTGCGCCTCGAGCATGCGGGTCTGGAGCTTGCGCAGCTTCAGCCGGGCGATGTCGCCGATCTCCCGCGGGGTCAGCGGGTAGTAGGGGACGACGGTCACCCGCCCCATGAAGGCCGCCTTGAAGTGCTGGGTCAGGTGGGGGCGCACGATCTCGACCAGATCCGCCGGATCCGGCTTGCGGGTGGCCCGCGCGCAATGGTCGATGATCGCCTCCGACCCCAGGTTCGAGGTCATGAAGATGACCGTGTTCTTGAAGTCGATGACCTCGCCCTCGCCGTCCTCCAGCGTGCCCTTGTCGAAGACCTGGTAGAACAGCTCGGAGACGTCGGGATGGGCCTTCTCGATCTCGTCGAGCAGGACGACGCTGTAGGGGCGCCGGCGCACCGCCTCGGTGAGCACGCCGCCCTCGCCGTAACCGACGTAGCCGGGGGGTGCGCCCTTGAGGTTGGAGACGCTGTGGGCCTCCTGGTACTCCGACATGTTGATGACGATCATGTCCTTGCGGCCGCCGTACATCAGCTCCGCGATGGTGGTCGCGGTCTCGGTCTTGCCGACGCCGCTGGGGCCGACCAGCAGGAAGACGCCGGTCGGCTTGTCCGGCTCGGCCAGGCTGGCGGAGGCGGTGCGGATGCGCTTGGCGACCGCGGTCAGCGCCTCCTCCTGGCCGATGATGTGCTCGGCCATGCGCTCGCGCAGGGCCAGCACGCCCTTGATGTCGTCGCGCACCATGCGGCCGGCGGGAATCCCGGTCCAGCCGGAGATGACCGAGGCCACCACGTTGCCGTCCACGCACAGCGGCACCAGCGGGTTCTCCCCCTGGGCGGCGGCCAGCTCGCGGGTCAGCGCCGCCACGCTCCGGCGCAGGCCCTCGACCTCGGCGCGCGCCACCTCGCTGGTCTCGGCCGCCGCCGACTTCTCGAAGATGGTGTCGCGGAGCTGGCGGATGCGCTCCACCAGACGGCGCTCGATCTCGAAGGCGGCCTCCAGCCGGGCCTGGTCGGTCACCAGATCGGCGCGCCGGCCCACCAGGGCCTCGATGCGCTCGGGCTCGCCGTCGCCGACGTTGCGCTCGCGGCGCAGCAGGGCCAGCTCCCCGTCGATGGTCATCAGCTCGTGGCCGATGGCCTCCAGCGCCGCCGGGCTGCTGTTCTGCCCGACCGCCACCCGCGCGCAGGCGGTGTCCAGCACGCTCAGCGACTTGTCGGGCTGCTGGCGCCCGGACAGGTAGCGGGTGGACAGGTGCACCGCATCGGCCACCGCCTCGTCGGTGATCACCACGCCATGGTGCGTCTCCAGCCGCGGCAGCAGGGCGCGCATCATGCGCATCGTGGTCTCGTCCGAGGGCTCGGGCACCTTGACCACCTGGAAGCGGCGGGCCAGCGCCGGGTCCTTCTCGAAATACTTCTTGTATTCGGCCCAGGTGGTGGCGGCGATGGTGCGCAGCTCGCCGCGGGCCAGCGCCGGCTTCAGCAGGTTGGCGGCGTCGCCCTGTCCGGCCTGGCCGCCGGCGCCGATCATCGTGTGCGCCTCGTCGATGAACAGGATGATCGGGACCGGCGACTTGCGCACCTCGTCGATGAGGCGCCGCAGCCGGTCCTCGAACTCGCCGCGCACCCCGGCGCCGGCCTGGAGCAGGCCGAGGTCGAGCGTGCGCAGCTGGATGTTGCGCAGCGGCGCCGGGACGTCGCCGGCCACCACCTTCTGGGCGAAGCCCTCGACGATGGCGGTCTTGCCCACCCCCGGCTCGCCGGTCAGGATCGGGTTGTTCTGGCGCCGCCGCAGCAGGATGTCGACGAGCTGGCGGATCTCGGGGTCGCGGCCGATGATCGGATCGATCCGGCCGGCCCGCGCGGCGGCGGTGAGGTCGTTGGTGTAGGTGTCGAGCGCGGTGGCCGGCCCGCCGGCGGCCCCGGGCGAGGCCGCCGCCGGCGGTGCCCCGGCGGCGGCGGTGGCCTCGCCGGTGCCGGCCTTGCACAGCGCCTTGAGGTCGGCCTTCAGCCGGTCGAGCGGGAGGCGCGCCAGCGAGGGCACCTTCTGGCCGAGGAGCGCCATCACCGGCTGGTTCTCCAGCACGGCGAGCAGGAGGGCGCCGGAGCGGATCTGCGCCTCGCCCAGCGTCAGCGAGGCGGTCATCCAGGCCGCCTCCAGGACCTTCGGCAGGTCCTGGGAGAAGGCCGGGGTCCGGGCCGAGCCGCGCTTGAACTCGTCGATGGCGACGGACAGCTCGGCCTGCATGGTTCCCGGCGACAGGTCGTACTGGTGCAGGACGGCCCGGACGTCGGAGGGCTGGGCGTCGAGCAGCTTGACCAGATAGTGCTCGACCTCGACATAGAAGTTGCTGCGTGCGACGGCCAGGGCCGCCGCCTCTTCCAGGGCGCGGCGGCAGGTGGCGTTCAGCTTGCCGACCAGAAACTTCACTTCCATGGTGATCCCCCAAGAGAGGCGGTGCCGTCCCGGCGCCCTGGCGGGGCCGGGATGGCGAACGGTGGTTAGAAACCGGCGACCCGGACGTCGGGGAAGCGGGTCGGGAATTCGGGGACGCCCTTGCGCGGGGCCTTGCCGTCGGCGCCGGCGGTGACGCGGGCGGCGATGAAGACCACCGCGTCCCTCGGCGGCATGCCGCTCAGGCTGCGCGTCGGGATGGTGATGCGCACGACCTGCTGGCCGCGCAGCGCCGGTTCGAAGCTCTCCGGGTTGCGGACGCCCCGCTCGACCAGGAGGCGCAGCAGCGACCACGGCCCCTTCTCGACGAAGATGGCGGTGTCGTCGGTCACCATCGGCGCGCCGGCCCGGCTCTCGTCGCGGCGCGGCCGGTGGTCCGACCCCGACGCCCAGCGGAAGCGCAGCTCCACCGGCTCCGCGTAGGACCAGACCAGGGTCCGGTCCGGGCTTCCCGACGACGCCGCCGACTTGCCGGCGCGCACGCTCCAGTCGATGATCTGGTCGCCGCCCACCTCGTTGACCCGGTTCACCCCGAAGGTCAGCTCGGCCGACAGGCGCAGGCTTCCGGACCCTTCGGGGTCGACGATGTCGGCGAGGAAGCCGCGCGCCGCCTCGATCTGGTCGATGAAGCCCTTCAGCGGCGTGGCGCGCCCCCTGACGGTGGCCAGCTCCTGTTCCAGGCGGGGCTTCAGCTCGTCGTAGAGCTGGTAGAAGCGGCGGATGTCGGCCGGGTCGGCGTCGGGGGCGGAGCGCGCCTCCGACGGGTGGACGAAGGGGAAGCGCCCGGCGAGGAGCTGGGTGAAGCTGCCGCCCAGCTCGCTCATCACGGTCTGCGTCTGCTGGGCCTGGAAGCGGCGGCAGCGGTCGGTCAGCCCGGCGAGCGCGCGGACGTGCACGCGGGAGAAATAGTCGCCGCCGGAGACCAGGCCGGCGCGCTCGCCCAGCACCTCGCGGCAGTCGTCGCGGCCCACCGCATTGCCCACGTAGAGGACGAACTTCTCCAGGTCGGACAGGGCGTTGTTGGGGATCTGCTGGTCGTGGCGGTCGAGCGCGGCCAGGATGTCCTGCCACTCCTGCACGGTCCGGTCGGCCCCCGGCGCCCCGATGCGGTAGGGATCCTTGATGTAGTCGAGCGCCGGCTTGGCGTAGGAGCGGGCCAGCACCCGGATGCGCTGGCGCGCCGCCGCCATCAGCGCCGACAGCTCGCCGCCGTTGGCGGCACCGAAGGCGCGGGTGAAGGCGCCCGGCTCGCCGTCCCAGCGGGCGACGTTCTCGGTCAGCGCCCGGTAGGGCTCCTCGGCGGCCAGGATGTCGCTGACCCGGTTCAGGATCTGGACGCTCTGGGCGTTGAGGAGGTGCTCCAGGTCGAGGGTCGAGCCGGGCTCGGCGATGGGGCGCACCCCGTCGACCAGCTCCTGGACGATCGGCGCCACCGTCAGGAAGGAGGCCACCTGGTCGGCCAGCGAGCGGTCGGTGGCGGCGGTCGCGCGCGGGCTCTCCTCGGCGCCGGACACCGACACCGCGCGGGCCGACAGGGTCAGCACGTTGTCGACCATGCGCCGGCCGACGGCGATGCGCAGGGCCGCGTGGAGCGGCTTGGGGAAATCGGCCAGGCGCTGGGCGACGTAGGTGGAGTAGTCGATCTTGTACTGCTTGGCCTGGTTGAGGACGCTGATGTCCCAGTGCAGGCGGTCGCCGGGGCCGAGCCGCTCGAACCCGGCCACCCCCAGGTCGGTCATGAAGCCCTGGGAGAGCAGCACTTCCATCGGATCGAACAGGTCGGCGAAGCGCTCGTTGAGCTGGTAGGGGGCGCCGGCCTGGTTCTGGACGAACACCCGCCCGACGAAGGGCATCTCCATGGCCAGCATCTCGTCGCGCAGGGCCGCGGCGCGCGTGTCCAGCGTCCGGGAGACGTCCTCGAAGGTGCGGCCGCTCAGCAGCACCGAGACGGCGATGCGGCCCAGCAGCGAGTCGATCTCCAGCGGCGTGCGCATCTCCGGCGTCAGGATCCAGCGGTTGACCGAGGCGTCGGCGACCGAGCTGAGCTGGCGGAAGGAGGCCTGGATGTCCTGGAGATCCTTGGCGGCGACGCGGTTGGACACGGCGTTGGCGCGCAACGTCTCGAGCTGGGCCTGCAAGCGCCTGGTCCAGAAGGCGAGGCTGTTGCGGGCGAACAGGTCGTCGTACAGATCCTCCGCGAATTGCAGCGCGCCGACCCCCGCCGCCGCCTGAAGCGGATCGACGTTGATGTCCTGGAGGCGGGCGCGCCGGATGGCCTCGGAACGGAAGCGCTCGTTGTCCTTGAGGATCGGCGGCGGGGCCACGCCGAAGACATAGTGGGTCAGGCTGCCGAGGTCGGCGAAGGAGCCGGTGCGGCGCAGCCGCTCGTAGCGGTCGAGATTCTCCCGCAGCGCCGCCAGATGGTCGATGTAGCGCGACAGGCGCTGGTAGCCCGGAAGCTGCTCGATCGAGCGCGGGGCGGCGCGGGAGTCCATGCTGACGTTGGCGGAGCGCGCGCCGCCGCCGGCGCCCTGGCCGAGGTCGGCGACGGCGGTGTTGAGCTGCTGGAGGAGGCCGCCGCGCAGCGACTTCAGAACCATGCGCTGCAAGGCGACGCTGACCAGCGTCTCCAGCTCGCCGTCGATGCCGCTCAGCAGCGAGGTCGGCAGCAGCGGCGTCGCCAGATCCTCGCGCTCGACCAGAACGGCGGCCGACAGCAGGCGGCCGACGGTGGGCGGGTCGGCCACCGGGTCGGCGCCCAGCCCGCCCATGCGGGCGCGCTCCTCGAAGCGGATCAGGTCGCGCCGGGTCTCCTCCACGGTGGCGCCGATGACCCGCGTGCGGTCGGCGAGCGCGCCGCTTTCGTAGATCACGGCGCCGGTCAGGACGGTGGCGGTGGCGGCCAGCGTCGCCTGCGCCAGGCGGGCGCGCTTGGTCGACACGAACAGCGCCCGCGAGACCGGCCGGGCGAGGCCCAGCTCCTGGAAGATCTTCTGCTCCAGCGTGTCGCGCACGAAGGCGATGGCGGGGGCGCCCGGCTGCCCCATGGCGCCGTAGGCGCCGTTTACCGGAGTGGCGCCGTAGGCGCCAGTTATTGGAGCGGCGCCGTAGGCGCCGGTTACCGGAGCGGCGGGGGCGCCGGCGCCGGTGAAGTAGACGCCGCGCAGGACGAACACCTCGTGATAGGCGGTCGGCGTGAAGATGCGGCCGAGGAACTGCTCCAGCGGGCGGCGCAGGCCGAGGAAGCTGTCCGGCAGCAGGGCCAGCCGGCCCCGCTCGTCGGCCAGCGGCCGGCTGACGTAGAGGTCGGTCTCGATGGCCGTGATGTCGGCCAGCGTCTCGTCGACGATCTCGGCGACCCAGCGCGGGTTGAAGGAGGTTTCCACGCCGTAGGGGCTGGACCAGCCGAGCATGCTGGCGGCGATCTCCGGCGGCAGGGCGGCGCAGAATTCGGGGAAGCCGTCCAGCGCGTCGCACTGGGTCACGATGACGTGGATCGGGACGTTGATCTCCAGCGCCTTTTGCAGCTCCCAGATCCGGTTGTGCAGGGATTCGGCCTTCAGCAGCAGGGTGTTGCTGCCCTCCGCGCTCTGGTCCAGCAGGTCGCGGGCGGAGATGGTCAGGATCAGCCCGTCCAGCGGGCGCTGCGGCCGGCTGGCCTGGAGCAGCTTGATGAAGCGGCGCCACAGCGTCCCTTCCGGGGTGCGCCCGCCGGGCGCCAGCACGGCGCGGCCGGCGAGGTCCAGCACGATGGCGGTGTCGAAGAACCACCAGCTGCACGCGGCGCCCGGCTGGGGGACGATGCCGGGATCGGCAAAGGGGCGGTGGATGGGGGCCGAGGCGAACAGCGCCGTCTTGCCCGCCCCCTCGTCGCCGATCGACAGGAACCAGGGGATCTGGTAGCGGAACTGCCGGTTCGGGACATGCCGCTTGAGGAGGGCCAGCACCTCGGCGAAGGAGCGCTCCAGCGACACCGTGGAGACGCCGTCCGGCAGCACGGCGAAGCGTTCGGGCTCCGGTGCCGCCGGTGCGGCGGCCGCCTCGGTTCCCGGCGGCGTCTGGGCACGGAACTGGCGGGCCAGCACGCGGCGCCGGATCAGCGCCGCCACGAAGGTGACGAGCAGATAGGCCGCCGCCAGCCCGATCACCACCAGGAGGCCGGCCGCGATGTAGGGCCAGTAGGGCCGGACCACCGACCAGGCGGAATAGAACAGCCCCCAGGGCGACAGATTCAGTTCGGCCATGTTGTCCCCAGGTTTTCGATGGCGGCGCGGGCGCCGCCCAGTTCTTCCGCGATGCCGGCGACGTTGACGGTCCAGACGATGTGGGAGACCACCAGGAACAGCCCGACCGTGGCGCCGATGGCCCAGTACCAGACGCGGGCGGTGGGCAGGAACCGGGGCTTGGCGTCGCTGATCAGGCGCTCGTAGGCGCGGGCGCTGGCCCGGCCGGACGGGATGCGGCCCTTGGTGAGCAGGCGGTGAAGGCGCAGCCGGTACTCGGTGATGTGGCCGTGGCCGTCGTGGGCGCGGAACTTGCCCTCGAAGCCCAGCCCCAGGATGGCGAGGTAGACCGCGGCGAGGTCGTGGTTGCTGCCGTCGGGCTGCTGGAGCAGCCGGTCGATGCGCTGGAACAGCGCCTCGCCGGCGACGTAGCTGTTGAACAGGCGCTGCTCCAGCAGCACCGCCTTCCAGGCGCCGCGGCCGGGCCAGTCGAGGCTGAGGAAGATGTCGTCGGCCAGCGCCGCCATGGCGTATTTCGCCTCGCCGAACATGGCCGCGGCGAAGGGGCCGCCGTCGCGCGCGGCCTCGACGGCCAGGCGTTCCAGCGTGTGGACGAGGCGGTTGGACAGCTCCTCCGCCAGCAGCGCCGCGCCGTGGACGGGAGCGGCCGGCGGCGGAAAGGGCGGGGCGGCACCGGCGGGGGCCGCCCCCACCGGAGG
>JAEZHQ010000471.1 GCA_023416455.1 Pseudomonadota bacterium
GCGTCCGCCTCGCCCGCCGCCAGGGCGCCGTCGGCCAGGGCCGCCCAGGCCTCGGCCGAGCCGGGCTCCGCCGCCGCCGCCGCGCGGAAGGCGGCAAGCGCCGCCACCGGGAGGCCGGCGTAGAGCCGTCCGTAGCCGGCGCTCAGGAGGTCGTCGATGGAGGCGCCGGGGGGACACGGGGCCGGCCCGTCCCCTGCGTCGGCGTGGACGGACGGATCGGCTGGCACGGTGTCGGAGTCCCGGGGTCGATAAGGGGCGCAGCTTAATGCCTCACCATGCTGCACCGCGCAAGGGGGGCCGGAAAATTGCCGGATGGTGTGATTCCGGCGACACACCGTCGCATCCCTCCGCTTGCCGGCCGCCATCGCCGCGTCCGCCGCGCCCCGGAAAAACCTCCTTCCCGCTCATAGGTTTATCCGGCCAACCCGGAAGGCTCGGGCAGCCGGGCCGCTCGGCCTTGTGACATTCCACGGGCGAAGAGCGTGGTATTACCGGGGCGCAAGGCAGTTGACGCTCAATAAAATTTTTGGAAATGTTGCCGCGGCGCCCGATCGGGAGGCGCTGAACCTGGGTAGGAGGCGGTCACCGTAAGCGACTCGGTGACCGGAATGACGGCCCCGCGCGGGGGGCCACAACGAGCCGGCCAAAGGCGGGCAACGGATAGGGGGTACAAGGACATGCGGGACCGACAACAGCGCGTGCGCCTTTCGTTCGGTGGCTGGTTGGCTCTTGCCGTCGGACTCTGCACCACACCGCTCGTCGCGAAGCCGGCCCTTGCGCAGGACACTTGCGTGACCCACGCCGTCGAGGCGGAGCGGCAGTTCAACATCCCCCCGGGCCTTCTGGTGGCCATCGCGCTGGTGGAGAGCGGCATGGACGGCGCCCCCCACCCCTTCGCCATGAGCGTCCAGGGCCGTCCCGTCTTCGCCCGCAGCACCAGCGACGCCGCCCGCCATCTGCGGGACTCCCGGGGGCAGTTCAAGCCGAACGTCTATGTCGGCTGCATGCAGATCTCCCTCTCCTCGCACCGCGGCCAGTTCCAGCCTGTCGAGCGCATCGTCGATCCGCGCGAGAACGTCTTCTACGCCGGCCGCCTGCTGCTCCGCCTGCACGGCGAGGAGGGAAGCTGGAAGAGCGCGGTGGCCCGCTACAACGGCGGCTCGACCCGCCGCGCCCAGGGCTATGTCTGCAAGGTCTGGCAGCATCTGAGCGAGCTGGACGGCAAGAGCGCCAAATTGCTCGAGTCGCCGCGCTGCGACACGGAGCCGGTGAGCATCGCGCCGTCCACCCGCCGCAGCTTCCGCAACGCCCAGCAGGTCGCCGCGCTCAATTGACGGCCGGCTGACGGCTGCGCGCCCGCCGACGACGGGCCGGCCGCGCGGGGGGATGGCGCGGAACGCCGCGATCGGCTAAATCCCTGCCCATGAACTATCGCCACGCCTTTCACGCCGGCAACCCGGCCGACGTGATGAAGCACGCCGTCCTGGCGCTGATTCTTGACCGGCTGCGCGCCAAGCCCGCGCCCTTCTGCGTGCTCGACACCCACGCAGGGATCGGCCGCTACGATCTTGGCGGCGCATCGGCGCTGCGGACCCTGGAGCACCGGGACGGAATTGGCCGCCTGTTCGGCCAGCCCCCGCCCCACCCGGCCCTGGCCCCCTATCTGGACGCCGTCGCCGCCCTCAACCCCGACGGGGCGCTGCGCTGGTATCCCGGGTCACCGCTGCTGGCGCGCGCGCTGATGCGCGATCAGGACCGGCTGGTGGCCAACGAGCTGCACCCCGACGATTCGCGCACGCTCCGCGAGACCTTCGCCGGCGACCGTCGGGTGACGGTGACGCAGGCCGACGCCTACCAGGTGCTGAAGGCCCATCTGCCGCCGCGGGAAAAGCGCGGCCTCGTCCTCATCGACCCGCCCTTCGAGCAGCCCGACGAGTTCGCCCGCCTCGCCGAGGGGCTGAAGGCGGCGCACCGGCGCTGGGCGACCGGAATTTACGCCCTGTGGTATCCGGTCAAGGAGCAGGCGGCGGTCTGGCGCTTCCACGAGGCGGTCGAGAAGACCGGCATCCCGAAGATCCTGATCGCCGAGCTGACCTGGCATCCGGAGGACACGCATCTGCGCCTGAACGGTTCGGGGCTGCTGATCGTCAACCCGCCCTGGACGCTGGACGCCACCCTGCGCGCGCTGCTGCCCGCCCTGCACGCGGCGCTGCCCGCCACCGGGGGCGGCGGCAAGGTCGACTGGCTGGTGCCGGAGCGCTGATGCGGCCGGCCATGCGGCCGACCATGCGGTCGCGTGCCACGTTGCACCGCGGTTTTTCCCGCCCTAGGCTGTGGCCCCACCCCGTCGCGCCAGAACCCGATGTCCCGCTCCAACGAATTTGCCCAGGCCTTCGCCAACGCCCACGCCGACGCCGGCCTGACGCGCGTCTCCATCGCGCACATCCTCCAGACCATCCAGTCCGACCCTTCCTTCCTGTTCAGCGAGGAGCTTCGCCGGGGCGGCGGGCGATGCCCGATGCGGCGCAAGACCGACGTCGACGACGCCGACAAGGTGACCGTCAACACCCTGCTGGCCTTCCTGTTCGAGCGGCTGCGCGACCACATCGCCGGGGCGCTGCCGCTCGACCCGGCGGGGCGCGTGATGCTGCCGGTGCCGCCGCGCTCCCCGCACGGGCTCGACCCGGCGGACCGCGCCGCCATGCAGGCGGCCCCGTGCGAGACGCTGTCCTCGGTCCTGCGCGACTCGACCTGCCACCTGCTGGACGGGCTGATCACCGGCTGGGCCGCCGCACTGCTGGCCGAGGAGGAGTTCTACCGGGCCAAGGGCACGGGCGAGATCTCGTCCCACGCGGCGGCGACCTACGTGCTGCGCACGGTGCTGGAGGACTCCGCGCTGTACCAGCGCGCCGGCTACGACCTGCTGTCGATCACCAAGACCGGCAGCCACACCGCCATCCACATCTGCTGGGCGCTGATCGAGGCGGCCCCGCTGCTCCTGCCGGGACGGGAGGCCGCCTTCTACGACGACCTTGTGCGGCGCAGCCTGAAGCAGATCGTCCCCCTGTCCATGGCCAGCCTCGGCATGCTGGTCCATTACATGGAGCGCAGCGGGATCGAGCCGCATGACGGGCTGGCCATCCATCTGCTGCCCAAGGACCAGACCGCCTTCATCATCGACGAGAACGGCCTGATCTGCCTGAACGCCGCGCCGATCACCAGCTTCGCCAAGCCCTACGAGCAGCGCTACACCGGCTGCCCGGCTTTCTACACGCCCGGCCTGATCAAGCTCTACCTCGACATCGTGGCCGGGCTGGCCATGGATCACGGGGTGTACGACCGGCTCCAGGGGCGGTGACCGGCGGACCGGCCTCGTTCCGCTTCCCATCCCGCGGACGCATGGCATACTCAAGGCGCATGTGGCTTCCATGCGCCGGCCGTATCACAGACACGCGCATTGTCTGCGGCGCACCCGGCCCGGTATCCTGGAGCCCGCCCTCTCCACCCTCCAGCCGATCCGTGCAGCCATGGCCCGTCCCAACGATTTCGCCCTGACCTATCTCGCCGCGCATGAGCAGGCGGGGATGGCCCGGATCAACCTCGCCCCGCTGCTGCACCGCATCGCCGAGGATCCGAACCAGCTGTTCGGCGAGGAGTTGCAGGCGCTGGGCGGCCACTGCCCGGTGCCCCCCGACACCCGCCGGGAGGACTATGAGAAGGTCGCCATCAACACGCTGCTGGCCTTCCTCTACAACGACCTGCGCGAACACATCATCGTCCGCCTGCCGCTGGACACCGAAGGGCGGGTCATCCTGTGCAACCCGCCCGACTCGCCGCACGGGCTGGACATCGACGACGCGGACGGGCTGGCGGCCGCCCCGGCGGCCACCCTGATCGGCTTCCTGCGCGACAGCGTCTGCCACCTGCTCGACGCCATCATCAAGGAGTGGGCGATCAAGGTGATGGTGGAGGAGGAGCGCTGCCGCGCCGAGGGCGACATAACCCCGCTCGCCGGCGCCAGCTTCGTGCTCGCCAACACGCTGGACCGCGCCGCCCTCCACGCCGCCTCCGGCTACGACATGCTGTCGATCACCAAGACCGGCAGCCACACCGCGCTGCACGTCTGCTGGAACCTGTGCGAATCCGCGCCGATGCTGCGGCCGGGCCTGTCGGCGGAGGAGTACGACGACCTCGCCCGGCGCAGCCTGAAGCAGGTGCTGCCGCTGTCCATGGGCAGCCTCGGCATGCTCTGCCAGTTCATGACGGCCGGCCACATCGAGGCCGACGACCACCAGGCCATCCACCCCCTGCCCCGCCACCAGACCGCCTTCGTCTACGACGAGGAGGCGCCGGGCGGGCTGATCGTGCTGAACGCGGCGCTGATCGAGCCGACCGCCCAGCCGGGGGAGCGCCACTACACCGGCTGTCCCGCCTTCTACGCCAACGGCCTGATCAACCTCTACATGGAAATCGTGCTGTCGGTCGCCGCCCGCCACGGCATCTACCGGCGGATCGCGGCCGAGGCCCCGGAGGCGGACGGCAGCGGACGGCCTTGACGCGGCGCGCGGCGTGCCTATGTTGGCGGCCTGATCCAGAAGTGAAGGTGCCCGTTTGGCCAAGAAGTGGTTTTTGCGCCGTTGCACCACCGCGATGGCCGACGGCATCAAGCGCGCCCGCGGCCCCATGGCGACCCGCTGGCAACGCGCGCTCGGCCATGCCGAGAGCGTGCTCATCGACCACGCCTGCTTCCGGCTGGCCTATTCCAACACCCATCGCATCTCGCCCAACATGTACCGGGCGAGCCAGCCGTCGCCCTCGCACATCCGCCGGGCCTCCGCGCTGGGCGTCCGCACCATCCTGAACCTGCGCGGCGGCCGCGACTGCGCCTCCTACATCCTGGAGGCCGAAGCCTGCCGGCGGCATGGGCTGACGCTGCTGGACTTCCCGGTCAACTCCCGCGACATGCCGAAGCGCGAGACGCTCCTGAAGGCGCGGGAGCTGTTCCGGACCATGGAGTATCCGGCGCTCCTGCACTGCAAGTCGGGCGCCGACCGCGCCGGCTTCATGTCGGCGCTCTACCTCTTCGTCCAGGAGGGCGCGCCGCTGGAGACCGCGGTGCGCCAGCTCCACTGGAAGTACGGCCACTTCAAGCAGGCCAAGACCGGCATCCTCGATTATTTCTTCGAGCTTTACGCCGCCTACAACGAGCGGTGCCCGACGCCCTTCTGGGACTGGGTCGAGCGCGTCTACGACCCGGCCGCGGCCAAGGCCAGCTTCCGCTCCCGCGAGTGGGCGGACACGGTGGTCGACCGGGTGCTAGGGCGCGAGTAGGGCGGCCTCGCCGTCCTCGCCGAACTGGAGCTTGCACAGGCGCGCGTAGGTGCCGTTGCGGGCGATCAGCGCGTCGTGCGTCCCCTGCTCGATGATGCGGCCCTGCTCCATGACGACGATGCGGTCGGCGTTGCGCACGGTGGCCAGCCGGTGGGCGATGACCAGGGTCGTCCGCCCCCGGGTCAGCCGGTCCAGCGCCTCCTGGACCAGCCGCTCGGACTCGCTGTCGAGCGCGCTGGTCGCCTCGTCGAGCAGCAGGACCGGCGCGTCCTTCAGGAAGGCGCGGGCGAGCGCCAAGCGCTGGCGCTCGCCGCCCGACAGCTTGACCCCGCGGTCCCCGATCACCGTGTCGTAGCCCTGCGGCAGCCGCTGGATGAAGTCGTGCGCCGCCGCCGCCGCCGCCGCCGCCGCGATCTCCGCGTCGGACGCGCCCAGCCGGCCGAAGGCGATGTTGGCGCGCACCGTGTCGTTGAACAGGACGGTGTCCTGGCTGACCAGGGAGATCGCCTGGCGCAGGCTGCGCAGGGTCACCGAACGGACGTCCTGCCCGTCGATCAGCACCTCGCCGGCGGCGGCGTCGTAAAGGCGCGGGATCAGGTTGAAGACCGTGGACTTGCCGGCGCCGCTGCGGCCGACCAGGGCGACCGTCGCCCCCGCCGGCACCTCCAGGTCGATTCCCTTCAGCGTCTCGCTGCCGCTCTCGTAGGCGAAGCGGACCCCGCGCAGGGCCACCGCCCCGCGCTCCACCACCAGCGCCGGGGCGCCGGGGCGCTCGGTGATGGCGGGCTTCTCGTCGACCAGCTCGAAGATGCGCTGGGTGGCGGCAAGCCCCTCCTGAAGCACGGCGTTCAGCGTGCCGATGGCGCGCACCGGCTGCGCCGCCATGAGCAGCGCGCCGACGAAGCCGGAGAAGGCGCCGACCGACCCCTCGCCCATGGCCATGCGGTAGCCGGCGAAGGCGATGACCCCGGCCACCGCGATGCCGCCCAGCACCTCCATCATCGGGTCGATGCGCGAGCGGGCGCGCGTTGCCTTCATGGACAGGTCGAAGTTGGCCTCGAAGGCGCGGGCGGCGCGGGCCCGCTCATACGCCTCCAGCCCGTAGGTCTTGACCATGCGCGCGCCGGCCAGGCTCTCGGTCAGGAGGGCGGTCATGTCGCCCATCTGCGCCTGGGTGTCGCGCGAGACGCGGCGCAGGCGCTTGCCGATGCGCACGATCGGCACGGCGGCGATGGGGTAGATGACGAAGACGATCAGCGACAGAACCCAGTCCAGGTAGAACATGGAGCCGACCAGCGCGATCACCGTCAGGATGTCGCGCACCAGCCCGGTCAGCGTCCGCGACAGGGCGTTGCGGATGAGGTCGACGTCGCTGATGAAGCGGGACGTCAGCGCCCCGGTGGGGGTGGCGTGGAGCTGAGCGGTGTCGGCCGCCAGCAGATGGGCGAACATGGACAGGCGCACGTCGGTGACGATGCGCTGCACGATGTCGGTGGTGACCACCGTCTGGGCGTACATGGACAGCGCCTTGGCCATGGTGACCGCGATGATCAGCAGCGGGATGCCGAAGAGGAGGCCGCGGTCGGGCGCCGAGAACATGGCGTAGGCCTGGTCGATCAGCAGCGGGTAGGCGCCGGTGGTCGCCGCAACCAGCCCCATCAGCAGGAAGGACAGGGCCAATTTGCCGCGGTAGGGGCGGACCCACTCCCGCAGCACGCGGATCACCAGCCGTTCCGTCGCCGCGTCCAGCCGCAGACGCTCTCCGCTCTTCTTCGTCACGTGCCGCTCTTCCTCGTGCCGGGATCGCGATGGCTTAGCCGATGGCGCCCGCCCTGTCCACCGGACCGGCCCCCGCCTGGCACGCTCCGGCGCCAGCGGCTCGCTTTCCCGGCCGGGCTGGCGGATACTGGGGCGATCCTTTCGGACCGGGAGGCGCCATGGCGATGGACGGCGGCAACGGGCGGCATCGGCCCCGCATCGGGCTGGCATTGGGGGCCGGGGTGGCCCGCGGCTGGGCGCACATCGGCGTCCTGCGCGCGCTGAAGCGCTACGGGATCGAGGCCGACGTGGTCTGCGGCGCCTCGGTCGGCGCGCTGGTCGGCGGCATCCATCTGGCCGGGCGGCTCGAAGCCCTGGAGGACTGGGCGCGTGGCCTCAACCGGCGGCGGATCGTCGGCTATCTGGATCTGCGCCTCCGCCAGGGCGGCGGGCTGATCGGCGGCGAACGCCTGGTCGCCGAGATGCGCCGCCACCTGGGTGACCGGCGCGTGGAGGATCTGCCGGTCCCCTTCGTCGCCATCGCCACCGACTTGGTGACGGGGCACGAGGTGTGGATCCGCAGCGGCCCGCTGGTCGACGCCATGCGGGCCTCCTTCTCCCTGCCCGGCGTGTTCCCGCCGGTGCCCTTCGAGGGGCGCTGGATCATCGACGGGGCGCTGGTCAACCCGGTGCCGGTGTCGGCCTGCCGGGCGCTCGGCGCGCAGATGGTCGTCGCGGTCAACCTCGGGGCCGACCTCCTGGGCAAGGCGCGCAGGCCCGGAACGGCGGTGCCGACCGCCGCCGGGTTCGACCTGCTGAAGCTGTTCGACGAGGATCCGCCGGAAGTCCGGCCGCCCTCGCCCATGGGGTCGCTGGCCCGGCGCATCTTCCGCCGCGACTACGCCGGCCCGAGCCTGTTCGGCGTGATGGTCTCCTCGCTGGGCATCGTCACCGACCGCATCACGCGCTCGCGCCTGGCCGGCGAACCGCCGGACGTGCACATCACCCCGCGGCTCGGCCACATCGGCCTGCTGGAGTTCGACCGCGCCGACGATTGCATCCGCGAGGGAGAGGCGGCGGTCGAGCGCGCCCTGCCCGATCTGCACGACGCGCTCGCCGTTTTCGGCAACGGCGTGCGCGAACCGCCGCGCGGCTGACCACGCCGGCCGCCGCGCCGGCCGCCGCGCCCGCCGCCGGGATCAGTCCAGGGCGTGCCCCAGGGCGGCGCCGCCGAGCCCGCCGATGATGGCGCCGCGCTTGCCGTCGAGAGCGTAGCCGCCGGCCGCGCCGGCGGTTCCGCCGACGACCCCGCCGGTCGAACAGGCGGCCAGTGTCAAGAGCGCAACGGCAGCGCCGATGAGGCGAAGACGAGACATATCCAAACCCTCCTAGTGGTGTCTCCCGTCTCCATAAACACACGAATGGACGATTTGCTTCCCGACCCGTCTCATTCGGCCGGAAAACCATCCTCCTGCGCGTCGGACGGCATCCCGGCCCGGCGCGCCGTCGCGGCCCATGCCGTGTTCAGGGCGCGAACGCGGCATCACAGGACGGCGCCCTCGAACCAGTGGCGGCCCTGGCGGTCCTCCACCTCGATGACCCAGACGTCGGGGTCGTAGCGGATCTGGCGGGCGATGTAGGCGTCGGCGGCGGCCTCGTCCACCGGTTCGGCCCCGGTGCCGCGCGACCAGCCCAGCCGCTCCCCCTCGCGCACCTGGACCAGCACGCCG
This sequence comes from Pseudomonadota bacterium, assembly GCA_023416455.1. GTDB lineage: Bacteria > Pseudomonadota > Alphaproteobacteria > Azospirillales > Azospirillaceae > Azospirillum. The sequence goes on from JAEZHQ010000471.1 coordinate 8,820, forward strand.
AAGGTGCCGTCCAGCCGGTTCAGCTTCAGGATGACCGTGCCGCGGCCGGGGTCGCCCTTGCGCAGGACCATCATGGTGACGCCCTGGGCGTCGGCGGCGCGGATGTGGGCCATCACCCAGAGATGAGTCGGCAGCCGGTCGTCCATGGAGCCTCGTGGTCGGGGAATGGGGCTCGCCTTGGCCGAGCCTGCGGTGTAGACAGCGGGGATGGCGACTCTCCTGGACGTTCTCGACGCCGCCGTCAACCACCACATGGCCGGCCGGCACGGCCAGGCGGCGCGGCTCTACCGCCTCGTCCTGGCGCTCGACCCGGCGCAGCCCGACGCCCTCCACCTGCTGGGCGTGCTGGAGGCGCAGCGCGGCACGGCCGATGCCGCGGTGGCTCTCATCACCCGCGCCGTCCGGCTGCGCCCGGCGGCGGCGGCGCCCTGGGCGCATCTGGGCGG
>JAEZHQ010000522.1 GCA_023416455.1 Pseudomonadota bacterium
TCCAGCCGGCCGAGCAGCATGGTGAAGCTGAGCACCCATTTGGCGGCGTCGGGCAGCGGCTGGTAGCTGCCCGACGGCCCGATCACCGGCCCCAGCCCGGGACCGGCGCCGGCCAGGGTGGACGCCACCGCGCTGGCCGCGGTGAGAAAATCGATGCCCATCGCCGCCACCACCAGCGCCAGGATGCCGAAGGCCATCATGTAGGCGAAGGCAAAGTTGATCACCGACCCGATGACGTCCTCGTCCAGCGGCTTGCCCTGGTAGAGCGGCACCAGCACGCGGTGCGGCTTCAGCATGCGCCGCATCTGGTTCAGCATCGACAGGGCGAGCACCTGCCAGCGGAAGATCTTGATCGAGCCCGACGTCGAACCGGTGCAGCCGCCGATGAAGTAGAAGAAGAAGAAGGCGACGATCGGGAAGCTGCCCCAGGTCGAGTAATCGGCGGAGACGAGGCCGGTGTCGGTGATGATCGACGTCACGTTCATCGTCGCGTGGCCGAAGGCGTCCCAGAAGGGCAGCCCGACGACCCAATAGGCCCAGGCCGTCATCGCGGCACTGCACAGCGCGAGGATGAGCAGGAGCGTGTTGACCTGGCTGTCGCCGAGCAGCGGGCGGCGGCGCGTGCCGCGCAACGAGCGGATGTACCAGGTCAGCGGCACCGCCCCGGCGATCATGCTGGCGGTGGCAACCCACAGCACGGCCTGCGAATCGAACCAGGCGAGCGAGGCGTCCTTGGTGGAGAATCCGCCGGTGGACACCGCCGACATGGCGTGGTTCACCGCGTCGAACCAGCCCATGCCGGCGTGGTGGAAGGCGACCGTGGACAGCAGCGTCAGGGCCAGATAGGTCAGGGCGATGGCGCCCACCGTGTCCTGCACCGTGGCGAAGGGCTTGTCGCTCTTGTCGGAGGACTCCATGCGGAAAAGCTGCATGCCGCCGACCCGCAGGATCGGCAGCACGGCGATGGCCATGACGATGATGCCGATTCCGCCGAACCAGTTGAGCAGCGAACGCCACAGCAGGATCCCCGGCGGCGCCTGGTCCAGCCCGACGATCACCGTGGCCCCGGTGGTCAGCCCCGACATCGCCTCGAAATAGGCGTCGGTGAAGGACAGCCGCAGCGCCGACAGCATGAAGGGCAAGGCCCCGAACAGGGCCAGGATGGTCCAGGCCAGCGCGGTCAGCAGGAAATGCTGCTTGATGGTGAAGGGCTGCGGCTCGTCGCTGGCGGTGGCCAGCACCATGCCGCCGCTGACCCCCAGCGTGGCGGCGCTGGCCCCGACGAAGGTGGTCCAATCGGGATTGCCGACGGCAACGTCGGCCAGCGCCGGCACCAGCATGCCCAGCCCGAGGATCGTCAGCAGAATTCCGATGACATGGAAAACCGGCCTGAGCGCGATGCGACCGCCCAAACTCCTCGCCCCTTCCGCAAAGCTCCCGGGCGCGGGCGCGCGGGCGACCGTCCCTTTCGATCGCTATCTATCGAAGGGGCCGGGTGCTGTCCACCGGCATTGCGCCGGGACGCCGCGGCGGGGCGCCAGGCGGGTTTTCCCGGATCGGGCCGCAGCGGACCCGGCCCCGCGCCGACCTGCAATGCGCCCGGCTCCGCCGGCGTTCCAAGCCCACCCAGGGCACGGGCGGCGTTCGGAAAGCCGGCTTCAGCCCTTGCCGCCGGCCGAGCGGAGCGGCTTGTACAGAGCGTTCAGGGAGCCCGGAACCAGTTCGCCCTTCTCGGTCAGACTGAAGCGGAAGGCGGTCACCTCGTCCCCCTCGTGGTCGAGCCGCACGCGGGTGGCGGCGATGGTGGCCGCCCCCGACTCGTGCTCGGCCTTGACGCGGGCCACCACCCGAACCCAGATCGGGAACACGTTGTCGAGGTTGCGGAACAGGTGGACGTTGACGGTGTATTCCCCGGGCGGGATCCCCCGCGAATAGGAGGTCTCGAAGTTCACCTCCGTCGGGTCGGCGTAGCTGCCAAGGTCGTCGCGCAGCAGGTTGAAGATCAGCCCGGACTTGTTGGAATAGCCGACCGGGACGTCGCCCGGCGCCTGCACCCACAGGTCGACGTCGGTGCGGAGCTTGTCGTCCCAGCGCGCCTCGACGATGACGTTGCCCGGCGGCTCGATGCCGCCGGCGGCGGTCGGATCCTTCTGCTCGGCGTCGGCCTTCTTGGCGTCGTTGATGAAGGGAACCGCCAGCACGGCGCAGGCCACGAAGCCGCACAGCAGCAGGGTGAGAAGGTCGCGCGCGACCAGCACGCCCGTCTGGTCTTCTCCCAGGAGGTCGTTCATGGCGCCCCCTCGTTGCTGAGGGCGCCCAGCGGCAGCGCGCCGGGCGCCATGCGGGCCGCGGCCCCGGCGGCGGGCATGCCGCGATGGCGGGCGTGCGCCTCGTCCATGATCCGGGCGCACAGCGACGCGGTGGCGCCACGCAGGAGCTGGAGGTTGCAGGAGGTCCACAGGCACAGCGTGCCGCCCAGCATGGTGGCGTAGATCGCCACGCCGAGACCGCTGGCCAGCGTGCTGATCAGGGCGCCGGCCGAGGAGGCGTTGCTGACCATGTTGGGCGTGATGTTGGCCGCGAACAGGCTGAAGCCCCAGGCCGTGCCGATCAGGCCGAGCATGCCCAGCGCGTTGGCGATGTGCTGGATGTGCGAGATCCGGGAGAACAGGCGGATCTCCAGCGCCCGTTCGCTTTCGACCGTGACCAGGCGGCCCTGCCCGGACTTGATCCGGTCCAGCTCGTCGCCGACCTTCCAGACCCGGTAGGCCGACATGATCAGGCCGACCAGGAACACCGCGGCGATCACCGCCGAGGCAATCGCAATGTGCCCGCTCAGTATCCGATCCATCGCCCCTTGCAAATAAAGCACCAGGGCAATCACCACGGCAGTCATATTGAAGGCCATGAATTTGGCCTTGAGTAGCCATTGCTCATCCATGCGCTTGTCTCTCATGTTCGTGTGACGGCAGCGCCTGCTCCGCCGATCTCTTCAACAGCCGGAATGAAAGAACTCAAAGGCCATGGAAGGACGCGGACTTATGATCCCGTCACATAAACACGCGAAACTCCCCCTCGGCTCCGCCGGAGAGGGCCGGATGGTCCTGATCTGGGGGCATAACCCCTATGCTCAAGCCGGAAGGGGGGATGCCGCCGCGGCCGGCGCCCGCCGGATCACCGGCCGCGGCGGCCGTGATGGTGGTGCCGTGGGCCATGCTGATGGTGGTGCTTGTAGTGGCCGGGCGGCACCGGCCGCTCGTAATGGCCATAGACCTTCGGCGGGCCGCTATAGCCGTAATAGCCGTAATGGCCGTAATGGCGCGGGGCCGGGCTGTGGACGACGTAGCAGCCGGACAGCAGGAAGCCGGTCAGGACAAGGGGAAGGAGGGTGCGGAGCGTCATCGGAAGCCGTCGTTCACCGGTTGTGTCCGGCGGCCCGCCGCGACGACGGACCACCGGCCGTATGAACATTCGTACCCGCGCTTCTATTCCGGGGTGGCCCCTGCCCCGCCCGGCTCACCGGCGCGGGCGCCGGCCCGGCTTCTTCGCCGTCGGCGCGCCCTCGGGGACGCCGCGTCCCTGGCGGGCGGAGCTGATGCCGATGCTGCCGGGCTGCTCCAGGCCGAGATCCATGGCCTCCAGCCGGCGCAGCTCGTCGCGCAGGCGGGCGGCCTCCTCGAACTCCAGGTCGGCGGCGGCCGCCTTCATCCGCTTCTCCAGGTCGGCGATGACGGACTTCAGGTTGTGGCCGACCAGATCGGTGGCGGCGAGCCCGGTCTTGACGGTGACATGGTCGCCGCGCTCATAGACGCTTTCCAGGATATCGCCGATGGCCTTCTTCACCGATTCCGGGGTGATGCCGTGTTCCAGGTTGTAGGCCTGCTGCTTCTCCCGGCGCCGCGCGGTCTCGTCGATGGCGTACTGCATGCTGGCGGTGATGCTGTCGGCGTAGAGGACGGCGCGGCCCTCCACGTTGCGCGCGGCCCGGCCGATGGTCTGGATCAGCGAGGTCCGGGAGCGCAGGTAGCCCTCCTTGTCGGCGTCGAGGATCGCCACCAGGGCGCATTCGGGGATGTCCAGCCCCTCGCGCAGCAGGTTGATGCCGACCAGCACGTCGTAGGCGCCCAGCCGCAGGTCGCGGATGATCTCGATGCGCTCCAGCGTCTCCACGTCGGAATGGATGTAGCGGACACGCAGCCCCGCCTCGTGCATGTATTCGGTCAGCGCCTCGGCCATCTTCTTGGTCAGGGTGGTGACCAGCACGCGGTAGCCCTTGCCGACCACCTGCTTGCACTCGTCGATCAGGTCGTCCACCTGGGTTTCGGTGGGGCGGACGATGACCTCCGGATCGATCAGGCCGGTGGGGCGGACCACCTGTTCGGTGAAGACTCCGCCGGTGCGCTCCATCTCCCAGGGGCCGGGGGTGGCGGAAACGAAGACCGTCTGCGGGCGCATGGCCTCCCACTCCTCGAACTTGAGGGGACGGTTGTCCTTGGCGCTGGGCAGCCGGAATCCGTAGTCGGACAGGGTCGACTTGCGCACCAGATCGCCCCGGTACATGCCGCCGATCTGCGGCACCATGACGTGGCTCTCGTCCACGATCAGCAGGGCGTCGCGGGGCAGATACTCGAACAGGGTCGGCGGCGGCTCGCCCGGGGCGCGCCCGGTCAGGTAGCGCGAGTAGTTCTCGATGCCGGCGCAGGAGCCGGTGGCCGCCATCATCTCGATGTCGAAGGTGGTGCGCTGCTCCAGGCGCTGGGCCTCCAGCAGCTTGCCCTCGGCGGCGAACTCCTCCAGCCGGACCTTGAGGTCGCGCTTGATCTGCTCGATCGCCTGGTGGAGGGTCGGCTTGGGCGTGACATAGTGGCTGTTGGGATAGACGCGCACCGCCTCCAGCCCGGCCAGCTTCTCGCCGGTGAGGGGGTCGATCTCGTGGATCGCCTCGATCTCGTCGCCGAACAGCGAAAGCCGCCAGGCGCGGTCCTCCATGTGCGCCGGGAACAGCTCCACCGTGTCGCCGCGCACGCGGAACAGGCCACGGCCGAAAGCGGCGTCGTTGCGCTTGTACTGGAGTTCGGTGAGCTTGCGCAGAAGCTCGGGCAGGGCGATGACCTCGCCGCGGCGGAGATCCACCGTCATTTCCGAATAGGTCTCGACCGAGCCGATGCCGTAGATGCACGACACCGAGGCCACGATGATCACGTCGTCGCGCTCCAGAAGCGAGCGGGTAGCGGCGTGGCGCATGCGGTCGATCTGCTCGTTGATCGAGCTTTCCTTCTCGATGTAGGTGTCGGTGCGCGGGACGTAGGCCTCCGGCTGATAGTAGTCGTAGTAGGAGACGAAATACTCCACGGCGTTGTTGGGAAAGAAGGATTTCATCTCCCCATAGAGCTGGGCGGCCAGCGTCTTGTTGGGGGCGAGCACCAAGGTGGGGCGTTGAAGCCGCTGGACGACGTGCGCCATGGTGAAGGTCTTGCCCGAGCCGGTCACGCCGAGCAGGACCTGGTCGCGCTCGCCGTTCCTCAGCCCTCCGACCAGCTCCTCGATGGCCTTCGGCTGGTCGCCGGCCGGGGTGTACTCCGACACCAGCTCGAAAGGCTTGCCCGCCTCCAGCTTGGCAAGGGGCTTCTGCGGAATCGCGGAAAGGACGGGACTGGCCATGGGGTTCTGCCGGACGGGTACGGAACGGGAACCGATTATATGGCCGGAGGGAGGGCGCCTGTCGAGCGTGGGCTTGTCGGGAAGGATCGCACGGCCGAGGACGGCCTGCGGCCGGACCATCGGGAGGGCGGCAGGCGGGCGGGCGAAAGCCTGCGGCGGACCGGCCGACTCCGGCCGGGCCGCCGCTCGTGGGGGCGACGTCCGGAAGGCCAGCTTACGCCCGGACGGCGGCCTCGTAGTCGGCCACCAGCATCTCGCAGACCCGGCCCGGGGTGAAGCTGTGCTCGCCGATCTGGCTGACCGGGGTGACCTCGGCGGCGGTCCCGGTGAGAAAGACCTCCTGGGCCTCGGCCAGTTCCTCGGGCCGGATGTGGCGCTCGATCACCTCCAGGCCGCGCGCCCGGGCGAGGTCGATCACCGTGCGGCGCGTTATGCCGTCCAGGATGCAGTCGGGCGTGGGGGTATGGATCCGGCCGTCCATCACCAGGAACATGTTGGCACCCGTCGCCTCGGCCAGAAAGCCGCGGTGGTCGAGCAGGATGGCATCCTGGTACCCCTGCCGCTCCGCCTCGTGCTTGGAGAGCGTGCAGATCATGTAGAGGCCGGCCGCCTTGGACGCGGTCGGGGCGCTGTCGGGGCTCGGGCGGCGCCACGGCGCCCAGGCCAGCCGGATCCCGGCCATCTTCGCCTCGGGGCTGAAGTAGCTCGGCCACTGCCAGACGGCGATGGCGACGTGGATGCGGCTGGCCTGGGCCGACACGCCCATCATCTCGCTGCCGCGCCAAGCCACCGGACGGACGTAGGCGTCGGCGAAGCCCGTCTCGCGGACGGTCAGCTCGGTGGCGGCGTCGATCTCCACCACCGTATAGGGGAGCGAGAAGCCGAGCAGTTCGGCGGACCGGGCGAGCCTCTCGCTGTGCTCGGTCAGCTTGAAGACCTTGCCGTTGTAGGCGCGCTCGCCCTCGAACACGCAGCTTGCGTAGTGAAGGCCGTGCGACAGCACGTGCAGGGTCGCCTCGCGCCAGGGAACCAGCGCGCCGTCGTACCAGATCACGCCGTCGCGGTCGTCGAAGGGAAGAATGGTCATGGCGATTCCTCGCTTGGGTTTGGCTTGTCCTTCGCGGACCCGGGCGCCCTTTTTCGTGCGCGGCTCCGCGTCGCCCTTGTCTCCGGGCGGTTGTTCGTTTATGTCTGTGGTACTGACCCTTTTGTAACGATTTCCATCAATCACGTCAACATGGCTGACATAAAAGCAGGCGTGAACCAGCTTTTCCTCCGCGAGGAGGAACTGCGCACGGGCATGGAACTCCTGTTCTACGCCTACCGGGAGTTCACCGCCGAGCCGGACGAGATCCTGGCGGAGATCGGTTTCGGCCGTGCCCACCATCGCGTCATCTATTTCGTCGGCCGCTACCCCCGGATCACCGTGTCGGAGCTTCTGGGGATCCTGAAGATCACCAAGCAAAGCCTGTCGCGGGTGCTGGGCGAACTGGTGCGCCAGGGCTTCATCCAGCAGCAGACGGGGGTCCGCGACCGCCGGCAACGCCTGCTGGAGCTGACCGAAAAGGGCGTGGAACTGGAACGCCAGCTGTCGGAGACGCAGAGGCAGCGGATCGCCCGCGCCTACCGCATGGCAGGGGCCGAGGCGGTGGAGGGCTTCCGCAAGGTGATGCTGGGCATGATGGACGACGAGGACCGCGCCAAGTTTTCGCCTCTCGCCCCGGCCCGTCTGGCCGCCGTGAAGCGCTGAGCGGACGGGAATCGGGACGGATGGGAATCGGGGAGGGGCGCGGCGCCGGCCGCCCCTGCGATAAAAAGCCCCTCGCCCGGGCCGGGTGAGGGGCTGTGGACGGACGCCGGGCTGAAGCGCCGTGCGTTGATCAGATGCCCACGGCGCTCATTGCGCCCCTTTGCGGTCGAACCCTTTTCCGGTCGAACCATTGTCCGGTCGGGCCGATTGACGCCCGGAACCGTTCCGGCCTTGCGCGATCGGCCCTATTCCTTCGCCGGCACCGCGGGCGCGGCGGCCGGGAGGGGCGCTGGCGCCTTGCCCTCCCCGCCTGCCGCGCCGCGGCGGCGAAAGGCGGTCTTCCGGTAGACCACGCTGTCTGACGAGCCCGGCGGGCACTGGACGATCCTTCCTCCTTTTTCCAAGAAGTCCCTGGTCATGGAATCGAGATCCTTGCGGTCCGCAGAGCGGCTGTCGGATGTCATGCATGCCTCCTGTGATCGTCTTCGTGCCCGGGCTTGTCAGCCAGCCCCGGCAGCGCGGCCCGTCAGCGGCGGCGCGGCGGCGGCGGACGCCGCTGGGCCGTGGCCGGAGCGGCACCTTCGGCCTTGTGACGGTAGTTGATCCGGGCCTTCGTCAGGTCGTACGGAGTCATTTCGACCGTCACCCGGTCGCCGGCCAGGATGCGGATCCGATTTTTCTTCATGCGCCCGGACGCGTAGGCCATCACCTCGTGCCCGGCCTCAAGCTGCACGCGAAAGCGGGCATCGGGCAGAACTTCGGTAACGACCCCGTCCATCTCGACCAGGTCTTCCTTGGCCATCTGACGTTCCTCTTGAATAACAAGCTTTTGAAATGTGTCTGGAATGCTTTCCCGTGCGGGCGGCGGTGCCGGGCGGTCCGGCGCGGGGAGGCCGCCCATAGGCCCGTCGCCGGGCGGCATGCCCCGGGACGAAGCGGAAGGGCGGACGCCCCATCAAGCCGCCTGCGCTCACAGGGCCTTCAGGTTCGCCGCCGAATTCTTGCCCTTCTTCGGATCGCGCTGGACTTCGTAGGACAGCTTCTGCCCTTCACGGAGGTTGCCGATTCCGGACCGTTCGACGGCGGAGACGTGGACGAACACGTCGGCGCTGCCGTCATCCGGCTGAATGAAGCCGTAGCCCTTGGTGGTGTTGAACCATTTTACGGTTCCGGTGGTCATCTGCGATCCCTTTGCTTAGCCCGCCCCCGACGACGCCGCCGGCGGCATCAAATTACCTGCGGGAACGACCAGACGCAGCGCTGTGCACGAGGACCGTAGACCCAAAGAAATTCGACCCCGAGAAGGTGGCCCTTCCGGCCCGAGGATGCAACCGTTCAGACAGGGAGGCTGCCCTTCGGACGAATTGTCCAGCCCGCGCCGGAGCCGGCATAGTCGGCGCAAAGAGAGGACGCGCCCGCCAAGGAGGCCCGGCAGCATGAAGCGCACCAAATTGGTGGCTGCCTTCGGGGTGTTCGCCGCGGTGTGCCTCGGCTTTACCGCCCTGTCGGTGTGGCACGACCGCAAGGCGACCCTGGCGCTGGCCCATCACGACGCCGCCGCCACCGCCCACCTCCTGGAGGAGCAGGCCAGCCGCGTCATCGAATCGGGCGATGCCCTGCTGCAAAGCCTGCTCGACCTGGCGGAGGGCTGGGACCTGGCGGAACCGGATCAGGGCCGGCGCATCCGGGACGCCCTGCGCAGCCGTGCCGAGGCCATGGCTCCGGTCGCCGCCGCCTGGCTGGTCGACACCGCGGGGCGCACCGTCCTGGAGACCCGATCCTTGCCGGCCATCGCCCAGGAACGCGGCCAACACGACCATGTCCTGGCCCACCAGGGCATGGCGTCCGGGCTCCACATCGGGTCGCCGATCCCCGGCGGGGACGCCGGCCGCGAACGTTTGACCATCAGCCGCGCCCTGCGCGGGGCCGACGGCCGGGTCCGCGGCGTCGCCATCGTCGGCATCCACAGCGACCGTGTCGCCACCTTCCACGGCCGGGAGCACCGTGGCGCGGGAGCGCGACTCGCCCTGTTCACCGCGGCCGGGCAGAGGCTGGCCCACTGGCCGGACGCCGAGCCGCCGCCACCGCGGCCGCCACCGGTCCTCTGGCCGGCGCCGGGCCAGCCGGCGGCTGGGCCGGCCGTGCTGGACGGCACCCACATCACCGCGACCCGGCGGCTGGCCGCCTTTCCGCTCGTCGCCATGGCCAGCCGCCCCCTCGACGAGGCGCTCGCCGGCTGGCGGGAGCGCACCGGCTGGACCGCGGCGCTGGCCGCCGGCGTGATGGCCGGCGCCCTCCTGCTGCTGCTGAACGCCCTGGCCGGAGCCCGCCGCGAGGACGCGGTGCGGGCCGAGATGGTGCGCGCCAACCAGAGCCTGGACGAGCGCGTGCGCAGCCGCACGGCCGAGCTGGAATCGGCCCTGCGCACGGCGGAGACCGCAAACCTCGCCAAAATGAAGGTGCTGGCCACGGTCAGCCACGACCTGCGCCAGCCCTTGCAGGGCCTGGCCACCTTCCACGACCTCCTGCTGAAGGAGGTGCCCAGCCCCGAACTGCGCCAGCTCGGGGCCATGGCCGCGGCCTCGCTCCAGGCCGGGCAGCGCCTGCTCGACGACCTGCTGGCGCTGACCCGGCTGGAAGCCGGCGTGGTGCCGGTGGAGGTGACCGCCTTCGCCCTCGCCCCTCTGCTCGACCAGCTGGCGGCCGAGCTGCGGGGCGGGGCGGCCGCCAAGGGGCTGCGCCTGGCCGTTGCGCCGACCGCCGCCTGGGTGCGCAGCGATCCCGCCCATCTCCAGCCGATCCTGCGCAACCTGCTGTCCAACGCGGTGAAATACACCGCGCGCGGGGGCGTGGTGATCGGCGCGCGGCGTCGCGGCGAGACGCTGCGGATCGAGGTGTGGGACAGCGGCCAGGGCATCCCCCCGGCCGAGCTGGGCACCATCTGGGAGGAGTTCTACCAGATCGGCAACCCGGCCCGCGACGGCTCCAGCGGGGCCGGGCTCGGGCTGTCCATCGTCGAGCGCACCGCCCGCCTGCTCGGCCACAGGCTGGACGTCCGCTCCCGCCCGGGGCGGGGG
>JAEZHQ010000660.1 GCA_023416455.1 Pseudomonadota bacterium
GCCCGGTCCGGCGCCGATGCCGACGCTGGAGGAGCTGATGGAGCGGTCGATGAGGATGGCCGATGCCGCGGTGCGCGCCACCGAAGAGGCGCTGGCGGCCGCCATCGCCTTCTCGGACGCCGCCGCCGGCAACGCCCGGAACGCCGTCGCCCAGGCCGAGAAGGCCCTGGCCGCCGGCACGTCGGTCCTTGCCGGCGGGGCCATGGCGGTGCCGCTCCCGCCGATCGCCGAGTTGCAGGAGCGCGCGGTCCAGACGGCCTACAGCGAGGCGAGCCAGGCGGTCGCCGCCGCCGAAGCCGGAATCGCCCAGGCCCTGCGGATTCTGCCGCCGTCGGGGTAGGCGCTGCGGACGCCGCCGCCCGCCCGTTCACGCAACCGACCTTGCCATGCCGTCTTCGGAGGGCAGGAGGAAAGCCCGCATGCCACCGCGCAAGCGCAGGACTCTCGTCATGGTGCCGCCGGCACCGGCCGCCGACCCCGCACGGGTCTGCCTGGAGCGTGTCGCCACCCTCGCCTCCAGGACCCTGGACATGGCCGTCGGCCTGGCGCCCCAGCGCGACGGCGCGCTGGCCTGGAAGGCGGTTGCGGTCCATCCCCTCCAGGCGCTGGAGACGGAGTATCAGGGCATCGTGCGCGACTCGGCGCGGGGCATCTCCGATCCCGACCAGCACAAGGCGGTCGAATCCAAGGAGATGGGCCGGTTCTTCCTGTTCGACGCCGGCACGCCGAGGCTGCTCGGCGTGGCGCCCGGCGAGGCTTACGAGGGGATGCGCTTCCCGATGCTGGAGGACCGCCTGCGCGACGCCACTCTTTGGCAGCGCCGGGCGGCGCGCGCCATCGCCGATGCGTCCGACGGCGCCGCGGTCGATTCCCGCGCGGTCGGCGCCGCCCTCCTGGAGGGCTGGCGGCAGGCATGGGCCGTCCATCAGGGCTTCTTCACCATGCCCCGGGCGGTGCCCGTGCCGCGCCTCGACGAGGCCCGCCGGCAGCTCCACGGGCTGGACCGCGCCATCGCCGAGGCGATGAGCTGGGACGACTATGCGGCCTCCGCAAATCGGCTGTCGCGCGGCATCGGTCAGCTCGAACGGGCCCTCCAGGGCCTGTCGAGCGTGCAGATGTTCTACGTCATCGAGGGCTTCTACCTGTACCGCCTGCTGGTGCGCTACCGGATCGACTCCGACACCGCCATCAGCGCCGAGGACATCGCCAAGGCGAGCGGGCAGCTCACCAGCATCGTCAACGACGGGCAGGGCTGGCTCGGCGACTGGATCCGCGACAAGCTGCTCACCCTGATGGAGCGCCTGCAAGCGGTCGACGCCTCGGGCGACACCCGCTTCTTCCTCAAGGGCGGGCGGGCGATCGCGTATCTGGAGGGCAGGCCGAAGAATGGCAAGAGCGACTGGGACACGCAGATCCTCATCAACCCCGATCTGCCCGCCGCCCAGTGGTACGACCTGTTCCAGCGCGTGCACAACGCCGTCCTCCTCTCCCTGAAGGACTTCAAGACGGAGCTGTACACGCTGCTCTACGAGAAGGTGCCGGCGTTCCAGGCCCATCTCGACGCCATCGAGGGCGCCATCGAGGGCGCCATCCCGGTGCCGGGCGGCGACGACGCGCCCGATCCCATCGATGCCCCGGAGCCCCCGGCCACCGACCTGGAGTTGCCCGTTCCCGGCGGGCCATCCGCGCAGCGGGCCAACTGCAAGGCGGAGCTGATCGACATCGGCCTGCCCCGCTACGACACCGTGGAGGCCCGCGAGCAGTGGGTGCAGCTGCGCGACGGCATCCTGCGCAGCCCGGACGACGGCATGCCCTATCCCGGGTATCTCTACTACATCAACGAGTATCTGATGATGATCCGGGAGGTGTTCACCGGAACGTCGCCGTCGATGCGCAAGGCGCCCAAACGGATCGAACGCCTCCACCAGATCCTGACCTCCACCGACCCGCGGCTGGCGGCGGCCATCGAAGGGGAGGACGGGCATGCCTCCCTCGCGAAGCGCCTGCCGCGCTCCGTCGCGGCGGTGAAGGCGCAGCCCGACCAGGCCGCCGGCCGCGCGCTGATCGTGCTGCTGGACCAGTTCCTCGAAGCCTACGGGCTGGATGCCGACCCGGGCTTCGCCGCGTCCTTCGACGGCTTCTTCGCCGAGGCGCTGCCCGACGCGGCGACGCATGCAACCTACCCGTCCGGCCTCACGGACGCCATCGACGAGTTGGGCGCAAGGAAGCAGGACTGGCTGGATGCCTGCAAGCCGCTGACCGACGCCATCGGCTTCGGCCACTGGGTGTCGGCGGCGATGGAGGAGCACCTCGTCCGCCGCGCCGGTTTCATGCGGGAGAACCGGACGGCGCTGGACGGGCTGCTGCGCGACGTCACCTCCCTTCTCTCCGACCGCGAGGAGCTGGAGTTGCAGATGGCCGTGTCCGGCAGCCTCGCCGCCCATCTCCAGGCCGACTATGTGGAGTTCGCCCGGCGGGAGGCGCTGGACCCCCTCGATGCGGTCACGGTCGGGCTCTACACCCGGACGCCGGCCGCCCGTCCGGCCGAGGTGCTCGCCATCGTCGCGCCGCGCGTCGCGGACCATGTTGCCGCGCACCAGGACCTCTTCACCCTGGAGGAGAGTGCGGACGGCACCGCCATCCGCGTCTACTGGGCGTCGATCGCCGACATCCCGCCCTTCAAGTACCGTCCGCTGGTCTTCACGCTGTCGGTGGCCGGTGCCGTCGAGGGCTGGCCGCGGCTCTCCCACATCTGGGGCAATCCGGTCCTCGGGCTGCGGGACCTCATCCGCGCCTACCAGCGACGGTCGGCCGTCGTCGAGGAGTTCGGCCGCCGGGGCCGCCTGAGGGAGACGACGCAGGCGCTGATCGAAATCCTGACACGGGCCGAGAATCCGGAGCCGACCGATCGCGACGCCGCCGAGGCGAAGCGCTGCCACCACCTGATGATCAGCAGCGAGGACTACGTCAACGGGCCGGCCGCCGATTACCCGCCGAACTGTTACCCCGACCGCGCCTGGCGGATCGGGATGACGGGCAACCGTCCCGAGCTGAAGCGCCGTCTTACCCTGCCGCCGTCCGCCGGCGACCGCACGCTCGACCTGCTGGTGGTCAACCAGGGGCACGGCGGCTGGAAGCTCTTCTCCGAAGCGCGCTGGACGGCCGCCGACCTGAAGACCTTCCTCGTCGACCCGATGGTGGCCTCCGGGCTGCGCGCGCACATCGTCGTGCTCGACTTCTGCCTGTCGGCCTCGCTCCTCGGGACCTTCGCGCCGCTGTGCGCGGCGGGGGGGCGGATCTTCGCCGGCGTCTACAGCATCACCGCCATCCTGATGACCAAGGAGCTGTGGGCCGGTATCCGGCCCGCGCTGGAGCGGCGCGACCGCACCGCGGTCCTGCACGCGATCGAGGAGCGGCTCGCCGCCTGCGCCGCCGACGGCACCGGGCAGGTCCACGCCGACCCGGTGCGGCACATGTCGGAGGAGGCGCTCGCCGCCCATCTGGCCCGCCATCCGGGCGACCGGGACGCCATCTCGGCCTTCCGCTGCCTGTGGCGGATCGGCGAGGCGCTGCGCAACCCGGACATGCCGCTGCCGGACGCCCATGCCGAGCTTCTGGCGCTGAAATGGTCCCCTCTTCCCTGGGACAACATCGGCCCCGAGGAGGCGTCGATCCTGAGACTCCTGCCCAACGCCGCCGCCGCCTTCACGGCGGGCGTGCGCGCCGGGATGGTGCGGGCGGTCCGGCGCCGCGTCGAGGCCATTCTCACCGATCCGGCCTATCGGATCGGTCTCGACCCGGCGGCCCTGGCGGCCGTCCCGCTGTTCGGCCCGGCCTCGCCGAACCTGTGGGAGATGATGATCGGGGACCGCACGCGGCTGCTCGCCCTGGCGCGCGGCCTGCGGCGCTGCCCCACGGCCTTCGCCCTGTTCGACAGCGGGACGCGGGCGCTGACGGTCGACGCCGCGCTCGTCGGCAGCCCCATCGCCGGGGAGGTGCGGGCGCTGCTCGACCGGCTCGACGAGACGGCCGCCGCCGACGCCGTGCGGACGCTGGAGGAGCTGAAGACGAGCGGCGTCGTGCAGACCTTCGACCCGGTTGCGGACTACGGCCAGGGCTGATGCCGGCAAAGCGCGGCGGATCAACGCCACGGGAGGTGAGGTGGTGTCTTCGACGTCCAGCGCCTTAAATGCAGCGACGTGCCCGCACACGGCACACTCTGGACGGCGCTCTTGGCGCGGCGCTTGTCGGGCGCAGGGATGCCGCTCAGGGTGCTGCCTTGCGGAGGTGGATCGACCGCCAGGTGATGGTTGCGTTCCGTGATCGGATAGTGCCGGTTGATGCGGAGGTGGCGCAGCGGTGTGCCGCACTCCATGCTCCCGACCCTCGGCCACAAGGCGACAGCTTGATCGCGGCCACCGCGCTGGTTCATCGGCTGACCATCGTGACCCGCAACCCGCGTGATTTCGAGCCGATGGGGAGGCTGTTGCAGAATCGCGTCGTGACGTTGCAAAAGGTGTCTGGCATGCAGCGCGACCGGGGCGCGCGACCGGGTTGACGGTCGGCTGGCGGCGTGATTCTGTCAGGGCCACGCGGCCGTTGGGG
>JAEZHQ010000026.1 GCA_023416455.1 Pseudomonadota bacterium
GGCCGGCGTGCCGCAGCGGGCGCTCGCCACCGCCGTCGCCGAAGGGAGGTTCGAGGCGGAGGGCTGGCGGGTCCGCAAGGACGGCCGGCGCTTCTGGGCCAGCGTCGTCATCGACCCGATCCGGGACGACGACGGGACGCTGCTCGGCTTCGCCAAGGTCACCCGCGACATCACCGAGCGCAAGGAGGCGCAGGAGGCCCTGGAGGAGGCGCGCACGGCCCTCTTCCAGGCCCAGAAGATGGAGGCGGTGGGCCAGCTGACCGGCGGCGTCGCGCACGATTTCAACAATCTGCTGCAAGCCATCGGCGGCAGCCTGGAGGTGATCGAGCAGCGCCTCGCCGCCGGGCGGACCGACGTGGACGCCTATGTGGCGACGGCCAGAACCGCCATCGACCGGGCCACGGCGCTGACGCAACGGCTGCTCGCCTTCTCCCGCCGGCAGCCGCTCAAGCCCGAGCGCGTCGACCTGAACGCGCTCGTCTCCGGGATGCAGGAGCTGATTCAGCGGTCGATCGGCGAAACCATCGAACTCGGCATGACGCTGGACCCGGCGCTGTGGCCCGCCTGGGCGGACGCCAACCAGGTCGAGAACGCGCTGCTCAACCTGGCGATCAACGCCCGGGACGCCATGCCCGAAGGGGGGCGGCTCACCATCGCGACCGCCAACGCCCGTCTGGGCAAGCCCCAGGTGGCGGCGGAACCCGGATTGCAGCCCGGCGACTATGTCCGGCTCACGGTGACCGACACCGGCACCGGCATGCCGCCGGACGTGCTGGCGCGGGCCTTCGAGCCCTTCTTCACGACCAAGCCCGTCGGCCAGGGAACGGGGCTGGGGCTGAGCCAGCTCTACGGCTTCGCCCGCCAGTCCAACGGGCACGCGCGCATCGACAGCACGGTCGGGCAGGGCACCGTGGTGACCCTGTATCTGCCGCGCCCCAGCGGGGAGGAGGCGACGGCCAGTCCCGTTCCCGAGGCGGCGCCCGCCCCGCTCCCCCGCGGTCCGGGACGGGGAACGATCCTGGTGGTGGAGGACGACGCGCTCGTGCGCATGGTTCTCGTCGACGCGCTGCAAGAGCAGGGCTACACGGTGCTGGAGGCCGAGAACGGGAGCGACGCGCTCACGGTCGTGACGGCGCCGCGGACGATCGACCTGCTGGCCACGGACGTCGGGCTGCCCGGCATCAACGGGCGGCAGCTCGCCGAGATGTCCAGGTCGCTGCGCCCGGGCCTGAAGGTGCTCTTCCTGACCGGATACGCCTACAACGCGGCCATGGAGGAGGAGGCGCTCGGTCCCGACACCCAGCTCCTCAGCAAGCCGGTCGCCATCGACAAGCTCATCGCCCGGGTGCGCGCGATGCTGCCCGGCGGGTGACCGCGCCGCGACATCGCGACACCGCCCCGGCGCCACGATCGCCAGGGCACGGAGCCGCGAAACGTGCAAGACTGCGCCCATGCACAGCGCCTGGATCCGGAGCCGGCTGAGGATACGGGGGGCCTCGCAAGCCGACCTTGCGAAGGCCATCGGCCTGTCGCGCGACAAGCTCTCCAAGGCCCTGTCCGGCCGGCGGCTCCTCAAGGCCGAGGAGTTGCAACGGATCGCCGCCTATCTCGGCGAATCCCCGCCCGGCTTCCCGCCCTCGCCCGCCGGGCATCCGCCCGACCCGCATCTGGAAGAGGCCGTCGACCTCCTTCTGCGCGTTCCGGAGGGCGAGCGCGGCCGGGCCGTGGCGTGGCTGAGGCGGCTCGTCGCCACCGGCGGCGGCCCCCCCGGTCCCGACGGCCACGAGAGCCATGGCGGCCATGACGGCCTCGACGGCCCTCCTCGCTGCCCAAGGAAGGCGGGCTGAAGCGGACGCGCGGCCCGCGGCCCCGCCCGATGCGGGCCGGCCGTCACCGCAGCCGCATCAGCCGGTTCGGATGCGTCTGCTCGCCGTACCGCTGCATCGAACGGCCGAAGGCACCCAGGGCGGCGGAGAGACGCTGCATCTCTTCCGCCTCCGCCTCCTCCTCGGCGGCGGAGCGCCGGGACATCACGGCCCGGATCCTGATCAGCTCCCGCGAATAATACATCTCCGCCAGGGCGGGGTCGGCCCCCCGGGCCACCGCCTTGGTCGCCAGTTCCGCCACCGTGACCATGTGCGCCGCCGCGTCGAGGTTCCGGTAGTTGGCGATGGCCGGCGCGCCCATGGCCGCGCGCATGCAGGCGAACCGCCGGTCCGCCTCGGCCAGCGGAAGGCGCTCATGGAAATTCGGATTGGCCCCCGTCGCCGTCCCCAGATAGGCCAGGTTGCAGCGGCCAGCCGCCTCGCTGAAGGCGCGTTGCCCCGCGTCCGGCTCCCGGGTGGTGACGCAGCCGGACAGAAGGATGGCGATTCCGCAGGACACGGCGAGCCGCCGCATGGCACCAGGACCCACCATGACGCGCACCGCAAAAGGGATGATCAACCGCCATTGTGGCAGGCCGCCCCCCTCCGGTCTGCTGCGATTATCGCACCGGCGGTGAGCGCGGCCACCGGCCCGGCGACGTGGTCGAGCGGCACGCGCACCGTCCGCACGCTCCATCCATCTGAAATTCCGGCGCGAGCGACCTGTCGCTTCCCGAGGAATTGCACGCCTCCCCAATGCGCATTACCATACACACGACATGGAGAGTCGCATGAGTCACATCCAGCGGACGGCGGCGGGCTACGATGTCGGGGCTTCGAAGAAGCGTGTCAACGTCACGCTCAACGAAGACCTCGTTCGGGTTGCCCAAGCCTACACCGACAACCTATCCGGCACGATCGAAACGCTCCTCGCGGCATGGGTGCAGGCGGAGCGGAGGAAGCGGGAGGACGATCAGGAGCACCGCCGGAAGGTCGCAGCGGAGTGGAATGCCTTCGACGAGCGGCACGGTCGTTTCGCCGACGAGTGGAATCGTGACTTCATGCCGGACGGCGAGAGCCGCTGATGCCGCAGTTCGACGTCCACCGCAACCCGGGTCGCACCAGGGCCGCGATCCCGTTCGTCCTCGTCGTGCAGGGTGACCGGTGGAAGGACCGTGCGGACCGCGTCGTTGCGCCGCTGGTCCTGGCGAGCGAAGTGGGGTATCGCGACCCGACCCTGAATCCGGACTTCGTCATCGACGGTACAGCGGTCATCATGAACCCGCTCCAGATGGCAACCATCCCCACGCGCGTGCTCGGTCCCGCCGTGGGGAGTCTCGACGGCGAGCATATCCGGGTTATCGCCGCGATTGATGCAATGATTGCACAGTGCCGGTAGAAGCGGCGGCTCAGCGGAGTTGGCCTCTCCGTTCACGCTTTGCCCCGGGGGGCATGCCCCCCGGGGCAAAGCGTGGGCGCGTGGAGCGGGATCACGCGGCCTGCGGAATGACCTGCTCCGGCAAGACGCCGTTGGCATCGCAGCGAGCGATGCAGCGCGGGCCGTGGAAGAGCGCCAGCCGGTCGACCGCCGGCCGCACCAAGCCGGCGGCGTGCAGCACGCTCTTGGGCCAGCCGCAGCCGGTGCGGGCTCGCCTTGCCCAGCCGCCGGTCCAACAGCCCCGGCAGCCCCGCCTCCTCAAAGCGCGCTCGCCGGCGCCGGAAGGTCCGCTCCGACACCCCCAGCCATTACGCCGCCTTCGCCGCGCTCAGGCGCC
>JAEZHQ010000140.1 GCA_023416455.1 Pseudomonadota bacterium
GGCCTACCCGCCGGGGGCCTTCGCCGGGCTCCAGGTCCTGCTGACCGCCGCCGCCGCCGGCGCCACGCTGGTGTCGGTTCCCGGCGGTGGCGCGGCGGATCTCGCCCGTGCGGCGGTGCGCCACGGGGTCACCCACGTCAGCGGCACGCCCAGCTTCTGGCGGGCCTTCCTGCTCGCCCTGGGGGCGGAGCGCCCGCCGCTGGCCTCGGTCACGCTGGGCGGTGAGGCGGCCGACCAGCCGCTCCTCGACCGGCTGGCCGAACGCTTCCCCGCCGCGCGGCTCCGGCACATCTACGCCTCCACCGAGGCCGGGGCGCTGTTCGCCGTCACCGACGGGCGGGCCGGCTTCCCGGCGGCCTGGCTGGAGAGCGGGGTGGACGGGGTGGGGCTGCGCCTGCGCGACGGCGTCCTGGAGGTCGACAGCCCGCGCGCCATGCTCGGCTACGCCGGCGGGGCCGCCCCGGCCGACGGCTGGCTGTCCACCGGCGATCTCGTGGAGTTGCACGGCGACCGCGCCCTGTTCGCCGGCCGCCGGGACGGCCGGGTCAACGTCGGCGGTGTCAAGGTCGCGCCGGAGGCGGTGGAGCGGCTCCTGCTCGCCGTGCCCGGCGTCCAGGAGGCGCTGGTCCGGGCGACGGCCAACCCGATCACCGGGCACATCCTGACCGCCACGGTGGTGGCGCTGCCGGGAACCGGGGAGGTGGACCTGCGCGCCGCCATCCGGCAGGCGGCGGCGGCGCTGCCGCCGGCCGCGCGGCCCCGTCTGGTCACCATCGTCGACCGCATTCCGCTGGGGGCGACGGGCAAGAAGAGGCGGGAAGGGGGATCGGCATGAGCGGCGGCAAGCGTCACGTCCTGGTCACCGGCGGCAGCCGCGGCCTCGGCCTCGGGCTGGTGGAGGCCCTGCTGGCCGAGGGCTACCGCGTCTCCACATGCAGCCGGACCCCCTCCGCCGCGCTGGAGCGGCTGGCCGGCCCCGATCTGTTCTGGCGGGCCTGCCGCATCGGCGACGCCGACGAGGTGAACGGCTTCGTCGAGGCCGCCGTGGCCTGGGGCGGGGATGCCCCCCTGTGGGGGCTGGTCAACAACGCCGGCATCGCGCGGGAGGGGGTGCTCGCCACCTTTCCGGAGATCGCCGTGGAGGAGGTCGTCCAGACCAACCTGGTCGGCGCCATCCAGGCCGCCCGCGCCTTCCTGCGGGCCAAGCTGCTGCGCCGCGGGCCGGGGCGGATCGTCAACGTCTCCTCCATCATCGGCCAGCGCGGCTACACCGGGCTGGCCGCCTATTCCGCCTCCAAGGCCGGGCTGGACGGGCTGACCCGGGCGCTCGCCCGCGAGGTCGGGCGGCTCCAGGTCACCGTCAACGCGGTGGCCCCCGGCTATCTCGCCACCGAGATGTCGGGCAGCCTGGCCGGAGACCAGCGCGCGCAGATCGTGCGGCGCACGCCGCTCGGCCGGCTCGGCGAGGTCGCCGACGTGGTGCCGGTGGTCCGTTTCCTGCTGGGCGAGGGCGGCGCCTTCGTCACCGGGCAGACCATCACCGTCGATGGCGGGATCACCTGTTGACGGCGCGAGGGAGCGGTCCATGGTCGCCAGCGTGATCGACGGCGTCGGGCTCAAGGGGATTGTCGCCTGCGTGCCGGAACGGCGCGAGACGGTGGAGGATCTGGCCGCCCGCTTCGGCGCCGACGCCGCGCAGCGGATCGCCAGTGCGACGGGGATCGACGCGCGGCACCTCGTCCCGCCGCACCAGTGCACCTCCGACCTGGCGGAAGCGGCCGCCCGCCGCCTGCTGGAGCGCATGGGCTGGGAGCCGGGGACGGTCGACCTGCTGGTCATGGTCACCCAGACCCACGACCACATCCTGCCGGCCTCGGGCTTCCTCCTGCACCACCGGCTGGGGCTGGCCAAGGGTGCGGCGGTGCTCGACCTGACGCTCGGCTGCTCGGGCTACGTCTACGGGCTGTGGACCGCGGCGGCCATGCTGAAGGCGGCGGGGGGGCGGCGCGCCCTGCTGGTCGCCGGCGACACCACGTCGCGCCTCATCGATCCCGGCGACCGCACGGTGGCGCCCCTGTTCGGCGACGCCGCGACGGCGACCGCCCTGGAGCGGGACGGCGCCGCCGCTCCCATGGCCTTCGCGCTCGGCAGCGACGGGGCCGGCGCCCCCTACCTGATGGTGCGCGGCGGCGGCCTGCGCCGGCCGGACGCGCCGGCCCATCTGTTCATGGACGGAACCCAGGTCTTCGCCTTCACCCTGCGCGAGGTGCCGGACAGCGTCCGCGCCGCCCTGGAGCTTGCCGGCTGGACCATGGAGGGCGTCGACCACCTCGTGCTGCACCAGGCCAACGCGCAGATGATCCGCCATCTGGCCCGTAAGCTGGGGGCGACGCCTGGCCAGGCCGTGCTGGCCCTGGCCGGCTACGGCAACACCAGCTCGGCCTCCATCCCGCTGGCCCTGGCCGACGGGCTCGGCGGCCCGCTCGCCGCCGGGCCGCGCCGGCTGCTGCTGTCGGGCTTCGGCGTCGGCTGGTCGTGGGGCAGCGCCGCCCTCGTCGCCGGGCCGCTCGGCGCCTGCGAAACCGTCCGGCTCGGGCTGGCCGCCGCAGGGGGGGCGGCAGATTCTGCCGGGGGCGCGGGCGGGCCGGCAAAGGGTGCCGGAGATCCGGCAGATTCTGCCGGGCGCTAGGCAGAATTTGCCGGGCTCTTTTTTGCCGGGGGCAGGAACTGCCTGGGGCCACCGGCCATTTCTGCCTGGCTTGCTTCTTGCTTAATGGAGGGCAGGGGAATTAGTCCCCTTCCGCCCGGCCAAGCCCGTCGCGGACATTCATCCTCCAAAAGGAGTGACCACCATGGCTGTTGGCGACATCTCCCTCTCCGCGAGCATGCGCACGAACCTCCTGCAGCTGCAGGGCGTGCAGGACAAGATCGCGTCGAAGCAGAACATCCTGGCGACCGGCAACAAGATCAACACGGCCCTCGACGGCCCGACCGCCTTCTTCGCGGCCAAGGGCCTGAACCAGCGCGCCGGCGACCTGTCCGCGCTGAAGGACACGATGGGTCAGGCGATCACCACGATCAAGGCCGCCGACAAGGGCCTGACTTCCATCGACAGCATGATCGAGCAGGCCCGCGGCCTGACCACCGCCGCCTATTCCGCCCTCGGCACCGACGCCGGTTCGGTGGCCACCCGCAAGGCGCTCGCCGCGCAGTTCAACGGGCTGAAGGAGCAGATCGACAAGCTCGCCGCCGACAGCGGCTATCAGGGCAAGAACCTGCTGACGGGCAACGGCCTGCGCATGGACTCCACCGCCGCCTCCCGCCAGGCGGTCAACGACATCGAGGGCGTCGAGAACGCCCGCGTCACCAACGTAGTGGCGCCCGACACCTACACCGTCCGCGTCAAGGGCGACGGCTCCATCGAGGGTGCCGCCGGCGACATCCGCGACGCGGAGATGGCGCACGGCCTGACCGGCCTCAAGCTGTCCGGCACCATGTCCAGCTCGCTGGGCAGCTTCTCCGACGTGCAGATCGAGGTGCGCGGCGCCAAGGGCCGCGAGCGCTCCTTCATCGTCTCCGACGGCAACGAGTCGCGCACCATCACCTACTTCGACAACAGCCAGACCATCGCCGCGAACACCACGCGGGCGGCGACCTCGGGCGTGGCGGAGGTGACCAACGTCACGGTCGGCGGCACCATCGAGGCGGGCGACACCTTCTCCATCACGGTGGAGGGCCAGACCTTCTCCTATTCGGCCAGCGAGGACGACGTCGCCATCGGCCAGAGCGGCAAGGCCAACGTCGCCTCCAAGCTGGCCGCCTCGATCCAGAACGCGCTGGGCGCCGGCGGCCGGCTGGCCGGCAAGGACGTGGACTCGGTCTCGGTCGGCAACGCCGGCACCATCACCCTGACCGGCCAGGCCACCGCCGGCGTGATCCGCGAGATGGGCGTCAAGGCGACCGCCGAGAACGCGCTGACCAAGCGCATCTCGGAGAGCTTCGCCTCGGGCACCGTGGTGTCCTTCACCGTCGACCGCAAGCTGCTGGAC